>JBBQOT010000322.1:0-4455 GCA_038331165.1 Acetobacterales bacterium | reverse complement strand
GGTGGTGGGGGCACATCCCGGTCAAGCTGCTTGGCTTCGATGTCGATCCGGCCACCGGAAGGTGGAGGGCACTGTCGGGGGTGAACATCACGCTGGGGCTGCCGGTGATCCGGACATCGGTGGACCACGGGACGGCGTTCGACATCGCGGGCAAGGGGATCGCCAATGCCGACAGCCTGGTGGAAGCGATCGACGTGGCGTTGCAGATGACGGCCGCGAAGGGGCGCACGGCATGAGTGCCGGGTGGAAGCGGGCGGAAGTTGCGACGCTCGGGCAGATCTCCGGCGCGCACATGGTCAGCCACATCCATATCCTGGTGCTGCCGCCGCTGTTCCCGCTGCTGAAGGAGCAGTTTGCCGTCAGCTATGTGGAGCTGGGCTTCGCACTCACCCTGTTCAACATCGTCTCGGCGCTGATGCAGACCCCGGCCGGCTTCGCGGTGGACCGCTTCGGCCCGCGCCGCATGCTGGTCGGCGGGCTGCTGCTGGGCGGCATGGCGTTCATCCTGGCCGGGCTCAATCCGATCTACCCCGTGCTGTTGGCCACCGCCGTCATGGCCGGCCTGGCCAACTGCGTCTACCACCCCAGCGACTACGCCATCCTGTCCTCCGGCGTGATCGCTGAGTCGCGCGTCGGCCGCGCCTTCTCCATCCACACCTTCGCCGGCTACCTGGGCACCGCGCTGGCACCGGCGGCCATGCTGCTGGCCGCCGCCAATTGGGGCGTGTCGGGCGCGCTGATCGCCGCCGGGCTGATCGGCCCGCTGGCCGCCCTTCCGTTGTTGTTCGGCGCCCCCGCCGCCACCGCCCGCCCAGCCGCCGCCACGCGCGCCAAACCCACCCCAACCCGCGCGCTGGTCACCCCGGCGGTACTGTCGCTGATGGCCTTCTTCACCGTCATCGGCATGTCCGGCGGTGGCATAACCGGCTTCTCTGTGGTGGCAATGCAGGCCCATCACGGCACCTCGCTCGTCGTCGCCAGCACCGCGCTGTCGATCTATCTCGGTGCCAGCGCCCTGGGCGTGCTCGCCGGCGGCATCATCGCCGACCGCACCCGCCGCCACAGCGAGGTCGCCGCCGCCGGCTTCGCCGTCACTGCCGTGGCTATCGCCATCGTCGGCCTGGTCAACCTGCCGATCTGGCTGCTGCTGCCGGTGATGGCGCTGGGCGGCTTCTGCACCGGCCTGATCATGCCCTCGCGCGACATGCTGGTGCGCGCCGCCGCCCCCAAGGGTGCCGAGGGCCGCGTCTTCGCCATCGTCTCCACCGGCTTCAACATCGGCGGCATCATCGGCCCGCTGCTCTACGGCAGCATCATGGATTTCGGCCACCCCGGCTGGATCTTCGCCGTCTCGGTCGGCTTCATGCTGGCCACCTGCGTCATCGCCCTCGCCAGCGATCGCCGCACGCGACGCCTCGCGGCGGCGGAGTAGGTCGACGCAAGGCAAGGCCAGGGCTTTGCCCTGGACCCACCAAAGGCCGAGGGCCTTTGGAAACCCATTTATTTAAATGATATGAGGTCCAGGGGCTCGGCCCCTGGTGGGGTCTGGGGCGAAGCCCCATTCCTGCCCTAATCTTTGTCGGCAAATCACCAGGGCGATCTGCAAAATGAAAGGGGCGGGCACTTCCCGGCGCCCGCCCCCACCATTCGCCCGACAGGCTGCGCTCAGATCGCATCCCACGGATAGACATCCCGCGTCCGCTCCAGCGGCGTCAGGCTCGATTTCCACGCCGGCAGCAGCGTTTCGGCCAGCGCTTCCGCCGACCATCCGGTGCCGCGATGCATGGTACGGATCGGCCGCGGCTGGCTATAGAGATAAATCTCGTTGCCCCGCGCGCCCATGATCTGCCCGGTCACTTCCTTGGCCGCATCGCTGCCCAGGAACGCTGCAAGCTGCGCCACCTGGTCCGGCCGCGTCTTGGCAGCGCGCACCTGCATCTGCTCCTCGGTCTGCCCCGGCACCGTCTCGATCATGCGGCTGAACGCATGCGGCCCGATGCAGTTGCTGCGCACATGGTAGCGCGCCGCGTCGCCCGCGATGCCGCGCGACATGCCGGCAATGCCCAGCTTCGCCGCCGCATAGTTCACCTGCCCCACCGAGCCGATCAGCCCCGAGGTCGAGGTCATGTGCACGAACGCCCCGCTCTCCTGCTTGCGCATGAACGGAATGGCGGCGCGGGAGACATAGAAGGCGCCATACAGATGCACCTTGATCACCGCGTCCCATTCCTCGGGCGTCATGCGGTGGAAAATGGTGTCGCGCAGGATGCCGGCGTTGTTCACCACGATGTCGATCTTGCCGAAGCGGTCGATCGCGGTCTGCACCATGCGCTGGGCGGCGTCCCAGTCGGCAACGCTGTCATAGTTCGCCACCGCCTGGCCCTGGCCATGCAGCGCCTCGATTTCGGAAACCACCTGCTGGGCCGGGGTGTTGTCCAGCCCCGAGCCGTCAACGGCGGCCCCGAGGTCGTTGACCACCACCTGGGCGCCGTTCTCCGCCATCACCAGCGCGATGGCGCGCCCGATGCCGCGGCCTGCGCCGGTCACCAACGCCACTTTTCCTTCAAGCATTTTCTTGGCCATGCCTGTCCCCTCCTTGGAACGATTTGCAATGTCGACATTGTGCGCCGGACGCGCTGCGGTGTCACCCTCCCCCACCTTGCCTGATTGCCGCGCCGGCGCGACCATCGGCCCCTGCAAAAGGAATCCCCATGCACCTGAACCTCACCGGCCGCCGCGTCATCGTCGCCGGCGGCAGCCGCGGCATCGGCCGCTCGATCGCGCTGGGCTTCGCCGAGGCGGGTGCCGCCGTCTCCATCTGCGCCCGCGGCGCCGACGCCCTGGAAGCCACGCGCCGCGAACTCGCAGCCTTCGGCAACCCCAGCCACGCCCAAAGCTGCGACCTCGCCGACGCCGCCGCCATCGCCGCCTACATCCCCGCCGCCGCAGCCGCCCTCGGCGGCATCGACATCCTGGTCAACAACGCCTCCGGCTTCGGCCGCGGCGACGACGAGGAAAGCTGGGACACCAGCCTGGCCGTCGACCTCATGGCCGCCGTGCGCGCCTCCCGCGCAGCCGTGCCCTTCCTGCTCAAGGGCACGCAACCGACGATCATCCACATCGCCTCCGGCTCCGGCCTGAACCCCTCGGTCCGCACCCCGGCCTACGGCGCCGCCAAGGCTGCCGTCATCCACTACACCCGCACCCAGGCCGCCACACTGGCCAAACACGGCATCCGGGTGAACTGCGTCGCGCCGGGCTCCATCGAATTCCCCGGCGGGTCGTGGGAAAAGCGCAAGACCGACGATCCCAAACTCTACGACGGTATCCTTAACTCGATGCCCGCCGGGCGCCTCGGCCGGCCGGAGGAAGTGGCCAACGTCGTGCTGTTCCTCGCTTCTTCGGCGGCGATCTGGGTGACCGCGCAGATCATTTCCGTGAACGGCGGGCAGGGGTTTGGTCGGTAAGGTTTAACCAGGGGGCCGAGCCCCCTGGACCCTCATCCTTTAAGAATTGCTTCCACCACCGTCTGCACTTCGAAGGCTTCCTGCACGGTGGCCAGGTGATGCGCCTCGCCACGCGTCATCCGCGCCACCCCCTCCAATTGCCGTCGCAGCACCAACGGCCGCATCCGCTCGTTCGGCATCGCCGCGGGATCGGGCACCCACGCCCCATCAACCAACCGCTCCGCCACCGACCAGTCGCGCAGCCGCACCGCACCCTGGTCGCCCCATAGCGTCCAGCAATTATGGTCGTCCTTCAGCGTCGTCCCCACACCCCCCGTCAAAACCACCGGCAGCCCGCCGGCGGTCATCTGCGCCGCAATCGCCCGCTCGCTCGCCCCCGGCTGATGAAAACGCGCCCGCCCCTCCTCCAGCACCATCGCCCCGCACAGCCGCCGCGTCAGGAACAGAAAGTGCGACACCACCTCGCGGGTGAACCCGCCCTGCGCCGGCCGGTCCAGCCACCCCGCCGCATCGCGCTGCCACGACCGCGGCCAGCCGGCAAACCCCACCTCGATCTCCAGCCGCAACCGGGTCCCCACCGCCCCCTCAGCCAGCCACCCCGCCAGAGTCGCCACCGCCAGCGACGACGCCATCGGGAAGTTCACCGCCGCCCGCCCATCCCCGACCACCGCGACGAAATCCCGCCCCGCCGCCATATCCACCGCCAGCGGCTTCTCGCAGAACACCGCCTTACCTGCCGCCAACGCCGCCAGCGCATGCTCCAGATGGCTCGCCGGCGGCGAGGCGATATACACGCAGTCCGCCCCCCCGATCAGTTCTGCCGCCGACCCCGCGTGCGGCGCCAACTGGCCGATCCGCAGTAGTGCGGCGGCCGATGGGTCCCAGATGCCGGCGACGCGGACGAAGTCGGTCGCCTGTTCCAGCGCCGCAAGCAGCATCCGCTCACCCATGATGCCCGCGCCGATGATGCCAATGGTGACCATGCCCA
>JBBQOT010000321.1:0-4463 GCA_038331165.1 Acetobacterales bacterium | reverse complement strand
TCGACAAGTTTGGCCATGCTGACCAGCGGCTGGGCGACGCGGCCCGACAGCATCATGAAGGCCATCAGGCTGCCCAAGCTGACGGTCAGCCCGCCCTCCACCGCCATCCAGGCACCGATCAGCAGCACGCCGCGGTTCATGAAGTTCTCGAACGGCACCACCAGCGTCTGCGGCCAGTTAGAGATATCGCCCATCGCCTGCTTGCGCGCCGACGCCTCGGCTACCCGCTGGTCCCAGATTTCGCGCTGCTGCGGTTCCAGGGCGAGCGACTTCACGGTGCGGATGCCGTGTACCGTCTCCACCATGATGTTGTTGCGCTGCACCTCGGCCTCGACCCACTTGCCAAAGGCGGCACGCACCGCCGGCAAGAAGATCACGATAATCAGTGCGATCATGCCGGCCGAGGCGATCACCATCCAGGTCAGCGGCACGTTGATCCAGAAGAGCACCGGCACCATCACCAGCAAGGTAACGAAATCCAGCAGCGTGCTCAGCAGCCGTCCGGTCAGGAAGTCGCGCACCTTCGAGATCTGGCCAAGCTGGTACAGGATCGCGCCCGTCTGCGTGCGCTCGAAATAATCGATCGGCAGCCCGAGCAGCCGGCGGAACACGTGCAGCGCCAGCTTGGTATCCAGCCGCGTCGCCACCACGTTGATCAGCCGCCGGCGGATCCAGCCCAGATAGGTTTCGTACGCCGCCGCCGCCACCAGGAACAGCGCGATCAGCGTCAGCGTGCTCATGCTTTGGTAGGTAACGACCTTGTCGATCACCACCATCACCAAAATCGGCGGCGCGATCGCCAGCAGGCTGAGCACGATCGAGCCCAGCACCACGTCGCGCAGGATGACCTTCTCCACCCACACCATGCGGGCCAGCCAGGCGAAGCTGAACGGCTCGTCGTCGAAGGTCACGCCGCGCTCGCGCCGCACCAAGATCGCCTCGCCGCCCCACACCTGCGACAGGCGCAGCTCGTCCACCGCCACCGCCTGGTCGTCGCTGGTGGCCATCGGGTCGCGCAGCCAGACGATGTTGCGCGCGGGATCGGCGCGCAGCATCAGCGCCGCGGTGCCGTCGTTCAGCAACAGCACGATCGGCCCGCCCGCCTTGAAGCTGATCAGGTTGCGCCAGCGCAGCCGCACCGCGCGCGCCCACAGCCCGCTGCCGCGCACCCAATCGACCAGCACCGCCGGCGAGGGCATCTCGCCCTCCGGCACGCGCAAATCGTCACGCTCCAGTTCGCCGCCGTGGTAACGCGCCGCCGCAGCCAGCGCGCGGAGCCGCAGTTCCAGCGGCGATGGCGGCGTCGAAGCACCGCCCTGTGTGCCAGAGGGCATATCGTGCGGGCCATCCTCGCCCCCCGCGGCGGGCGGCGGCACGGCGGACAGCCCGCCACCGGCGGCACGCTGCCCCCCTTCGGGTTCGAAGGCGCCAGACGGACGATCGGGAGAACTCAAATCACCTAACCCCTCTATGCCGGCGGCCGTGCAGCCACCGCGGGACCGTTCACACGGGCCCTGGCCATACTGACCCGTGCCCTTCCGAAACGCGCCGGAACGACACAGGCCGAACCATGGCCATGCCGCACCGCAACACAGCCTATATCATAATCCCTGCCAGGGAATGACCAAAAACACCGCCGGGCAGCCCCGCGCAAGGCCCAGACCAGGCGGGAAATGCCCCGATATCACCGCCTTGTGTACGCCGGGCGCACCCGTTGCACGATGGGCGCGGCCCGCGAAAAAATCGGCGCCGTCACGCCACGATGCGGAACCGCGCCGCCGCCACCCGGTCGCCCTGCACTTCGGCGGCAACCGCTGCGGGGTCGGCAACCACCGCTACCACGCCGGTGAACCAGAAAACCTGCCCCAGCGCCCGCGCCTGGAAAAGCGCCCCCAATGCCGCCGCCGCCGCCCCACGCCCGGCGCAGCAGACGCAGCCAGCGCCATGGCGGGCGCCGGCCGCCTGGAATCGCACCATCGCGGCACCCGTTGGCCCGGCCGCCGCCGCAGCTTCGACCAACAACACCTCATGCGGACCAGCCTCGACGGCGGCGGCAAAGCGCAACGGGATGCGATCATCGGTCATGACCACATAGACATAAGGATATCTTTATGTCATAGCAACCCAATGGACACCCTGCTCGCCGCCCTGCGCGCCTGTGCCGAGCCGACGCGCCTGCGCCTACTGGCCCTGGCTGCGCGTGGCGCATTCTGCGTGGTCGAGTTCACCGAAATACTCGGCCAGTCGCAACCGCGCCTGTCGCGCCACCTGCGCCTGCTGGGCGAAGCCCGGCTGCTGGACCGCGAGCGCGAGGGCGCCAATGTCTGGTTCGCCCTGCCGGGCGCCGACACCGATGCCGGCGCCCTGGCCCGCGCCATCCTCGCCCGCCTGCCCGACGACGACGCAACCCTCGTCGCCGACCGCCGCCACGCCGCCCGCGTCCTGGCCGAGCGCGCGCGCATCGCTTCGGAAAGCTTCCGGCGCAAGGGTGCCGACTGGGACGAGATGCGCGCCCTCGACCTGCCGGCCGCTGCCGTCGAACAGGCCCTGCTCGGCCTACTGCCCGAATCCAGCATCGGCCGCATGCTCGACATCGGCACCGGCACCGGACGGCTTCTGGAACTGCTGGCCCCGCGTGCCACCACCGCGCTGGGCGTCGACGCAAGCCGCGCGATGCTGGCCTTGGCCCGCTCCCGCCTAGCCAAGCCCGGCCTGTCGCACTGCGCGGTGCGGCTGGCCGACATGTACCGCCTGCCGCTCGGCGATGCCGGCTACGACCTGGTGCTGCTGCACATGGTGCTGCACCACGCCGAGGACGTGTCCTCCGTGCTGGCCGAGGCGGCACGGGTGCTAAAGCCAGGCGGGCGGCTGGTGGTCGTCGACCTCGCCGCCCACGACCCCGCCGCCACACGGGGTGCCGCCTTCCGCTGGCCCGGGTTCGCCGACGACCGCATGGCCAGCCTGATGCGCGACGCCGGCCTCGACCCCGGCGCATCACTGGCGGTGCCCGGCCCGCTCGAAACCCGCCTGTGGCCCGCGCTGCGCGCCACCGCCGCAGTCCCCCTCGAACCCACCCGATTGGATGCCGCCCGATGAGCCGATCCCACATCCTCGATGCCCTGCGCGACCGCGTGCTGCTCGCCGATGGCGGCATGGGCAGCCACATCCAGGCCAGCGACCTCAGCATCGACGTCGATTTCATGGGCCAGGAGAACTGCTCCGAAATCCTCACCGAATCGCGCCCCGACTTCATCCGCGATTTTCACCGCGGTTTCTTCGAAGCCGGCGCCGACATGGTCGAAACCAACACCTTCGGCGGCTCGCCGATCACGCTCGACGAATTCGGCCTCGGGGAAAAAGCCTTCGAGCTGAACAAGCGCAGCGCCGAACTCGCCCGCGAAGCCGCCGAGACCTTCTCGGACGGCCGCGACCGCTACGTGCTGGGCTCCATCGGCCCCGGCACCAAGCTGCCCTCGCTCGGCCACATCACCTACGACGCGCTCGAAGCCGCCCTGCTGGTACAATCCCGCGGGCTGGTGGCCGGCGGGGTGGATGCGCTACTGACCGAAACCAACCAGGACACGCTGTACATCAAGGCGGCGGTCAACGCCGCCAAGCTGGCCGTCGCCGAAACCGGCCGCGACATCCCGATCTTCGTGCAGGTCACGGTGGAGACCACCGGCACCCTGCTGGTCGGCCCCGACATCGCTGCCGCCGCCACCGTCATCCACGCCCTCGACGTGCCGCTGATCGGCCTGAACTGCGCCACCGGCCCGCAGGAAATGGCCGAGCACGTGCGCTGGCTGAGCCGCAACTGGCCCGGCCTCATCTCCGTCCTGCCCAATGCCGGCCTGCCCGAACTGGTCGACGGCAAAACCCGCTACCCGCTGACCCCCGATGAAATGACCAGCTGGGTCGAACGCTTCGTGCTGGAAGACGGCATCCACCTCATCGGCGGCTGCTGCGGCACCACCACCCACCACATCGCAGCCCTGGACGCGATGCTCAAGCGCCTCGGCGCCCATCGGCCTGCCCCCGCCAAGCGCACCGCCGTGTGGATGCCCGCCGTCGCCTCGCTGTATCAACAGGTGCCGCTGTTCCAGGAGAACAGCTATTTCTCCATCGGCGAACGCTGCAACGCCAACGGATCGAAAGCCTGGCGCCAGCTCCAGGAAAAAGCCGACTGGGACGGCTGCGTCGCCATGGGCCGCGAGCAGATCGCCGAGGGCTCCAACAGCCTGGACATCTGCACCGCCTTCGTCGGCCGCGACGAGATTTTCGAGATGAACGAGGTCATCACCCGCTTCACCAGCAGCGTCAACTCGCCGCTTGTCATAGACAGCACCGAGACGCCCGTGCTGGAAGCCGCCCTCAAGCTGCACGGCGGCAAGCCCATCATCAACTCCATCAACTTCGAGGATGGCGAGGAGGCCGCCGAGATCCGCATGGGGATGGCGCGCAAG
>JBBQOT010000320.1:0-4466 GCA_038331165.1 Acetobacterales bacterium | reverse complement strand
AGCGTGCGCGGCGCACGCTGAGGGTGGCCGGCGGCAATGCGCGTGAGGAGGCGGAGCAGGCGCTGGCGGGTGCGCGAAATGCGGGTCCAGACCGGGGTCATGATCGGGCCAAGCAGAACGAAACGGGCGGCGATGAGGGCGAGAAAAGGGAAAAGAATGGCGTCAAGGCAGCGCGCGACCTCGGCCACCGGATGCGGCCCGAAAAGGTCGGGCGGCGCGGTGGGCGGTCCGTTCAAGAGAGGGGTTGGTGACATGGGCATGACATGTTTCCTAGCACCTGCTGCGAGTCGGCGCAAGGAAATATAACTTAGAATAGGATATTTATCATTCAACAAGGTTAGGATAAGGCAAAGCCAGGGCTTTGCCGCCGCGACGGCGAAGCCCTGGCCTTGCTTGTTGCCGAGCGCTACCTGGGTAGGGCGGTGCGTGATAGGGCTGGGGCCGTCGATCGCGCCATCTTTTCACGATGCGGGGCATGACGTATTGCCTCGGCGGCGCTAAGGTCTGCGGTCACGGACTTGGTCGATCAACGCGGCAACCAACGGAGACGGGCGATGGATGACATTGGTGGGCAGAGTGGCGGCACGTGCCCGGTGTTGCACGGAACGGCGAAGCACGCGACGTTGGGTGGCCGGTCGAACCGGGATTGGTGGCCGAACCAGCTCAACCTGAAGATTCTGCACCAGGGTTCCGCCCTGTCCAACCCGATGGCGCCGGGCTTCGACTATGCCGCGGCGTTCAAGACGCTCGACCTGGCGGCGGTGAAGAACGATCTTTTTGCGCTGATGACCGATTCGCAGGATTGGTGGCCGGCGGATTACGGCCATTACGGCCCGTTTTTCATCCGCATGGCGTGGCACAGCGCGGGCACCTATCGCACCGGCGATGGGCGTGGCGGGGCGGCTTCGGGCACGTTGCGCTTTGGGCCGCTGAACAGCTGGCCGGATAACGGCAACCTGGACAAGGCGCGCCGGCTGTTGTGGCCGATCAAGCGGAAATACGGCAACGCGCTGTCCTGGGCCGATCTGATGATCCTGGCCGGGAACTGCGCCATTGAATCGATGGGCTTGAAGCCGTTCGGCTTCGCCGGCGGGCGCGAAGACGTGTGGGGGCCGGAGGAGGACATCTACTGGGGCGCCGAGGACACCTGGCTGGGCGATGCCCGCTACAGCGGTGACCGGGAGCTGGCGAACCCGCTGGCGGCGGTGCAGATGGGGCTGATCTACGTGAACCCCGAGGGGCCGAACGGCAAGGCCGATCCGGTGGCGTCGGGCCGCGACATTCGCGAGACCTTTGCGCGCATGGCGATGAACGACGAGGAGACGGTGGCGCTGGTGGCTGGCGGGCACACCTTCGGCAAGGCGCATGGCGCGGGCGACACCGCCCATGTGGCGCGCGAGCCCGAAGGGGCGGCGATCGAGGAACAGGGCCTGGGCTGGAAGAATGCGATGCGTACCGGGCGCGGGGTGGATGCGATCACCAGCGGCATCGAGGGTGCGTGGAAGCCGAACCCGACCACGTGGGATAACGGCTATTTCGACATGCTGTTCGGCTATGAGTGGACGCTGACGAAGAGCCCGGCGGGGGCGCAGCAGTGGACGCCCACCGACCCCGCCGCCGCGACCCTGGTGGAGGACGCGCACGATCCGACCAAGCGCCATCCGCCGATGATGACCACGGCGGACATGGCGATGCGGATGGACCCGATCTATGGGCCGATCTCCAAGCGGTTCCACGAGAATCCGGACCAGTTCGCCGATGCGTTTGCACGGGCGTGGTACAAGCTGACGCATCGCGACATGGGGCCGCGCGTGCGCTATCTGGGGCCGGATGTTCCGGCCGAGGAGCTGCTGTGGCAGGATCCGGTTCCGGCGGTGACGCATGCGCTGATCGACGCGGGCGATATCGCGGCGCTGAAGGGCCAGATCCTGGCCACGGGACTGTCGGTGGCGCAGCTGGTGGCGACGGCGTGGGCGTCGGCGGCGAGCTTCCGCGGGTCGGACAAGCGCGGCGGGGCGAACGGGGCGCGCATTCGCCTGGCGCCGCAGAAGGATTGGGAGGCCAACCAGCCGGCCCAGTTGGCGGCGGTGCTGGGCAAGCTTGAGGGTGTGCAGGCAGCGTTCAATGCATCGGCCGCCGGCGGCAAGAAGGTGTCGCTGGCCGACCTGATCGTGCTGGGCGGGTGTGCGGCGGTGGAGCAGGCGGCGAAGGCGGCCGGGCAGGACGTGACGGTGCCGTTCACGCCGGGGCGGACGGATGCGTCGCAGGCGCAGACCGATGTGGAATCGGTTGGCTTCCTGGAGCCGACGGCGGATGGGTTCCGCAACTATCTCAAGACCAAGTATTCGGTTTCTGCCGAGGAGTTGCTGGTCGATCGGGCGCAGCTGCTGACGCTGACCGCGCCGGAGATGACTGTTCTGGTGGGTGGGATGCGGGTGCTTGGGGCCAATACCGGGGGTGGCGCGCACGGCGTGTTCACCGCGCGGGCGGGGACGCTGAGCAACGACTTCTTCGTGAACCTGCTGGATATGGGCACGGTTTGGACGGCGGCCGGTGACGCGTTCGAAGGCCGCGACCGGGCGACGGGGGCGGCGAAGTGGACGGCGAGCCGGGTTGACCTGGTGTTCGGATCGAACTCGCAGCTGCGGGCGCTGGCGGAGGTTTATGCGTGTGACGGCGCGCAGGCGGCGTTCGTGCGCGACTTCGTGGCCGCGTGGACCAAGGTGATGAACCTGGATCGGTTCGATCTCGGCTGAGGATGGCGCGAACGGCGCATTGGGGTGGGCTGCGGAAGATAAGGAAGGCTGGGCTCTGCCCAGACCCGCCAGGGGCCAAGCCCCTGGACCTTAAATTATTGAAATAAAATAGTTTCCAAGGGCCTTCGGCCTTTGGAAACTTAGTCCTTTTGTCGTCATGAGGTCCAGGGGCTCGGCCCGTCGCGCGAAGGCGCGCTCCGGACCTGGCGGGCCTGGGCAGAGCCCAGCCTTCCCTTGGACTTTCTACGACGGGTTCTATCGGCGCGGATCGGGGTTTAGGTTGGGGCATGAGCAATGCCCCTGACGCGCCCACCGGCTCTCGTTTAATCCGTATCTGGCGGCTGCTTGGCCCGGGCCTGGTGACGGGTGCGGCTGATGATGATCCGAGCGGCATTGCCACGCACAGCCAGATTGGCGCCCAGTTCGGCTTTCAGCTTTCGTGGACGTTCCTGTTCAGTTTTCCGTTGATGGTGGTGATCCAGGAGGTTGCGGCCCGGATTGGCAGCGTTACAGGGCGCGGGATCGCGCATAATCTGCGCCGGCACTATCCGCGCTGGCTGCTGCGCGGGGTGGTGGCGATGCTGCTGGTGGCCAACATCATCAACCTCGGGGCCGACCTGGGCGCGATGGGGGCGGCGCTGGCGCTGCTGATTGGCGGGCCGGGTCTGCTCTATACGCTGCTGTTCGGGATTGCCTGCATCGTGCTGGAAGTTTGGGTGAGTTATCCGCGCTATGCGGCGATTCTGAAATGGACGACGCTTTCGTTGTTTTCGTATGTCGCCGTGGTGTTTGTGGCTGACGTTCCCTGGGGCGAGGCGCTGACGTCGCTGGTGGTTCCGAGTGTTCATTGGAACAGCGACTATGCGATGGCGATGGTGGCGATTCTCGGCACGACGATCAGCCCTTATTTGTTTTTTTGGCAGGCCGGGCAGGAGGTTGAGGAGCAGCATCGACATCACGCCAAGCCGCTGTGTATTTCGCCCAAGACGGCGGGGCCGGAGCTGGCGCGGATTCGGGCCGACACGATTGTGGGGATGGCGTTCAGCTCGTTGGTGTCGCTGGCGATTGTGTTTGCGACCGCGGCGACGCTGCATGCGCATGGGGTGCGGGATATTGCGACCTCGGCGCAGGCTGCGGAGGCGTTGCGGCCGATCGCCGGGGATTTTGCCTTTGCGTTGTTCGCGGCGGGGATTATTGGCACCGGAATGCTGGCGGTGCCTGTTCTGGCGGGGTCGGCGGCCTATGCGGTGAGCGAGATGTTCGGGTGGGCGGGCAGCCTGGATGCCAAGCCCAACAACGCGCGGGCGTTCTATGCCACCATTGCGGTGGCGACGTTGATTGGCGTGGCGCTCAACTTCGTCGGGCTTGATCCGGTGCGGGCGCTGTATTGGGCGGCGGTGGTGAATGGGGTGCTCGCAGCACCGCTGATGGCGGTGATGATGCTGATTGTGCGCAATCCGCGGGTGATGGGCCGGCTGACGGTTTCACGCGCTACGGCGGTGTGGGGCTGGGGGGCGACGGGGGTGATGGCGGCGGCGTCGGCGGCGTTTTTCGTGCTGCTGTAACATCGATGGCCAAAGCTGGCGGGAGAGTGGGCTTTTTCGGCGGTTGGTATTAGTTCTTCACCGCAATAATCGACCCCTGTGCATGAAACTTGTGGCAGGCTTGTTGGACCGTCGGCGGAGAGGTTGGCTTTCCTATGGTGCGATC
>JBBQOT010000319.1:0-4478 GCA_038331165.1 Acetobacterales bacterium | reverse complement strand
CCCGCGCCTCGGCGCCGTCACCGCTTCGGTGGAGGCGGGGCGGCCCCATGGTGCGGAAACCGGCCACAACGGCGCCGCGCCGCATCCCGGGCATGCCGGCAAGGCGCTGCCGAACCCCACCTTGCGGCTGGACCCGGGCCTGGCGATCGTGGTGATCGAGTTCCGCGACGAGGCCGGCGCGGTGCGCAGCAGCATCCCGACCGAACAGCAGTTGGAGGCCTACCGCTCGTGGCACCGCGGCCATATCGGCGCGCCGCCCGCGCCCACACCGCCACCGGTTAAGGATTCGGCAACCGACACACGCGGATAGTGCACCGGCCCATGCCGCGGAGCCCTGCCCATGCGTCGCCTGTTGCTCGCTGATCGCATCAAAGACCGCAGCGGCAGCTTCCTCGCCCCGCTGATCCCCACGCTCGAGCGGCATTACGAGGTCCGCTTCCATGCCGGCCCACCGGGGCCGGAGCTGGCTGCCGCCATCGCCTGGGCTGACATCGTCTGGCTGGAATGGTGCTGGGACCACGCCGCCTGGGCCACCACCAGCGGAGCGCTGGCCGGCCGCGCCTGCGTGGTGCGGCTGCATTCCATCGAGGCGTTGCAGACCGATTACCCCGCGCGGGTGGACTGGGCGCAGGTCGATGCCCTGATCACCGTGGGCGACGACATCGACGCGCTGGTGCACGAGCGTTTCCCCGCCGTCGCCGCCGCCGGTGCGCGTCTGGTGGTGCCGAACGGCATCGACCTGGATCGTTTTCGTCCGGGAACGCCGGACCCGCGCCGGATCGCCTGGGTCGGCCACATCGAGCCGAAGAAGAACCCGATGCTGATGCTGCAGGTGATACACGCGCTGCGCCGGCAGGCGACCGGCCACACCCTGCACGTGGCCGGCGCCTTCACCGACCTGCGCACGCTGCGCTACCTGCGGCGCATGGTGCCGGCACTCGGTCTGGAAGGCTGCGTCAGCTTCGACGGCGAGGTCGCCGACATGGCGGGCTGGTACGCCGACAAGGGCGTGCTGCTGTCCACCACCATGTACGAAAGCTTCGGCCTGAATATCGGTGAGGCGATGGCTGTCGGTGCCTTCCCGGTGGTGCATGCCTTCCCCGGCGCCGAGCAACTCTGGCCGCAAGAATGCCTGTTCGCGTCGGTCGAGGAGGCGGCGGCACTGATCCGCGCCGCCCGGCCGGGGATGTACCGCGGCTGGGTGGCGGAACGCTACGGTCTCGCCCAGCAGGCGGCCGCGATCCTGGCCATGCTCGACGCCCTGCCGCGACGCGCCCGCCACGCCGCCTGATGTCTATCGCCGGGGATCTGAACCTACCGCCAGGAAAGAATGGGGCTTCGCCCCAAACCCCACCAGGGGCCAAGCCCCTGGACCTTAAATGGATGCTTATAATTGGGTTTCCAAAGGCCGTCGGCCTTTGGTGGGTCCAGGGCAAAGCCCTGGCCTTATCTTGTTTCTATCAGTCGCAATCAACAGGCGCCGGTGTGATTGCACTTGCGGGCGCGCTGTCGCTGCGTCCGGCGATGCGTTGCATGCGGCGCATGGTGCGCGCGGTGCCTGGCAGCAGGCGGGAGAAGTCGCCGGTGCGGTAGCGGATGACCGGCATCGCCTCCTTGGTCAGCGAGGTGAAGACCAGTTCGCCCGGCTCGCCGTCGGGCAGCACGCGGTCGGTCTTGGGGTCGATGATCTCGGGGTAGAAATGATCCTCCCAGACCGTCAGTCCGTCTTTGGTCTCGACGCATTCCTGGGCGACGCCGGGGCCCATTACTTCCGACAGGCCGTAGATGTCCACGGCGTGCATGTCAAACGCGTCCTCGATTTCGCGGCGCATGGCGTCGGTCCAGGGCTCGGCGCCGAAGATGCCGACCTTGAGCGAGCTTTGGCGCGGCTCGATGCCGGCGGCGCGGAACTGGTCGAGGATGGCCAGCATGGTGCTGGGCGTGACCATGATCACCTCGGGCCGCAAATCGGTGATCATCTGCACCTGGCGCTCGGTCTGCCCGCCCGACATGGGGATGACGGTGCAGCCGTATTTTTCGGCGCCGTAATGCGCCCCCAGCCCGCCGGTGAACAGGCCGTAGCCATAGGCGACCTGCACCGCCCAGCCCGGCCGCACCCCGGCGGCGCGGATCGAACGGGCAACCACGGCCGCCCAGGTGTCGATGTCGCGCTGGGTGTAGCCCACCACGATGGGCTTGCCGGTGGTGCCGGCTGAGGCGTGGATGCGCGCGATGCGCTGGCGCGGCACCGCGAACATGCCGAACGGGTAGTTGTCGCGCAGGTCCTGTTTGGTGGTGAAGGGGAAGCGTTTCAGGTCGTCGAGCGTTTCGAAATCGTCCGGGTGCACGCGGGCATCGTCGAAGGCCTGTTTATAGTGCGGCACCTGTTGGTAGGCGTGGCGCAGGGTCCAGCGCATGCGCTCGGTTTGCAGCGCGCGCAGGCGCTCGACCGGCCAGGTTTCGACCGGTTCGAGCGTGTCTTCCTCGGGGGTGAGGTCGGGGCGCATTGCGTCAGTCCTCGAAAAACACGGCACCGATGGCGCGGGAATGGCCGCGCAACTCGGCAACCACCTGGCCGTCCAGGTCGGTGACGCGGATGTCGTAGATGCCGGAGCGACCGGCGAGGTGGCGCTCCTCGGCGGTGGCAACCAGGCGGTCGCCGAGGCGGGCGGGGCGGAGAAACGCGATGTTGCCCTGGGCTGCCACGCACTTGGCGTTGTGGCTGTTGCAAGCAAAGGCGAAGGCGCTGTCGGCCAGGGTGAAGATGAAGCCGCCGTGGCACATGCCGTGGCCGTTCACCATGTCGGCCCGCACCGCCATCGCCATGCGCGCGGTGCCGGGGCCGACCGCCTCCAGCACCATGCCGAGGCCCTGGCTGGCGCGGTCGTCTGCCCACATCGCCGCGGCGCAGGCCGCCGCCAGCGCCTGCTTGTCGGCCGGCGCCGACAAGGCGTTCAGCGTCCTTGGAACTGGGCGGGGCGCTTTTCCAGAAAGGCGCGCACGCCTTCGACGTGGTCCTCGGTGCGGCCGGCCATGCCCTGGAGGTCGCGTTCGAGATCCAGCTGCTCGTTGAGGCTGTTGCCGGCCGAGGCCGCGGCGATGGCGCGACGTGACATCAGGATCGCCTTGGTCGGCATCGAGGCCAGCTTGGCGGCCATCTTGTGCGCCTCCTCCATCAGCTTGTCGTCGTCGTAGACGCCCCAGATCAGGCCCCATTCCAGCGCCTTTTCGGCCGGCAGCGGCTCGGCCAGCATCACCATGCCGCGGGCGCGGGCGGGGCCGACCAGGTTGGGCAGGAACCAGGTGCCGCCGCAATCGGGCACCAGGCCGATGCGGGTGAAGGCTTGCAGGAAATAGGCGCTGCGGGCGGCAATCGTGATATCGCAGCCCAGCGCGATCGAGCTGCCGGCGCCGGCGGCGATGCCGTTCACGGCGGCGATCACCGGCATGCGCATCACCGCCAGTTTGCGGGCGAGCGGGTTCCAGGTTTCCTCGATCGAGCTGCCGGCGTCTTTCTTGCGGGTCTCCTCGGCCGGGTCGGGCGCCTGGTTGCGGCCGGCGAGGTCGGCACCGGCGCAGAAGCCGCGGCCGGTGCCGGTGAGGATCAGGGCGCGGCAGGTCGCGTCGGCCTCGGCCTCCAGCAGCTTTTCCATCAGCACCACGTGGGTGGCGCGATCGAGCGCGTTCAACCGGTCGGGCCGGTTGAACTGCACCACGCGGTAGCCTTTGTGGACTTCAACCAGAACCGGATCGGTCATTCGTTCCCCCTTCGCGCTCGCGGCGTGGGCCGACCATAGCCGGGCATCGCTGGCGATGCCAACGCGCGAGATGCCGGTGACAGCGCCGCGCGGCAGCCCTAGGATGGAATTGTCGACAAGAACGCGGTCCGTCCAGGCCGCACGGGGGAGATAGCTCAACGATGCCTGCCAACCGCCGCCTGTACCGCCACGCCGACCTCGCGCGCATGCTGAACCCGCAGAGCATCGCCATCATCGGTGCCTCCGCTCGCCCCGGGGCCTTTGGCGAGCGGGTTTCCGCCAGCCTGAAGGATTATCAGGGCCGCACATATTTGGTGAACCCGCGCTACGAGATGATCGGCGACACCAAGAGCTACCCCTCGGCCTCCGCCCTGCCGGAAAGCCCCGATGTCTGTGTGGTGGTGACCGCGCGTGAAGCGGTGGAGGGCGTGACGCAGGACTGCATCGACGCCAAGACTGGCGGCATCATCGTGTTCGCCAGCGGCTATTCCGAGGTCGGCACCCAGGAGCGGATCGACCAACAAACCAGGTTGGCAAAGATGGCATCCGACGCGCGGGTGCCGCTGGTTGGTCCGAACTGCATCGGCACGGTGAACTATCGTCTGAAATCGCGCATCACCTTCATGCCCTATGCCGAGATGCCTGGCCCGTTCCCGCATGCGATCGGCGTGATCAGCCAGTCCGGCGCGCTGGGCTTCGGCATGGAACAGGCGCTGCAAC
>JBBQOT010000318.1:0-4480 GCA_038331165.1 Acetobacterales bacterium | reverse complement strand
TGTCGGGCGCATAGTCGATCGGCCGGTGCGCCCAGGCCCAGGGGTCCATGCGCGGATGGATGACACGCTTGGCCAGGATCGCCTCCCAGTTCGTGTAGATATGGCCTGACGCGTCTAGCACCCGGGTCACCCCGCGCCGCTGCGCGAAGGCCTCGGCCTCAGCCGGCGTCGCGAAGATCACGTTCAGCGCCACCGCGTTCACCTCGCTGTGGTGCGGCGAGATCCGCAGGTCGGCTCGGCGGCGCAGCACCTGCGCCACCGCTGCCCGCCAAGCTTGGCGCCGGCGCAGCATCGGTCCCAGTTTCGCCAACTGGGCACCAAGCATCGCGCCCTGCACCTCGCTCACCCGCTGGCTGCCGCCCACCACCGGTGGCTGGTTCAAACGGTCGGCATGGCCGCGCCACGGGTCGCCATGATCGTGCCATGCGCGGGCACGCACGAACAGCGCGTCGTCGCCGGTGAGCAGCGCGCCGCCTTCGCCGATGTTGATGTTCTTGTAGCCGTTGAAGCTGAACGCACCCGCATCGCCCATGGCGCCACAATGCAGGTCCTTGTAGCGCACGCCGACCGCCTGGCAGGCGTCCTCCACCACCACCAGGCCGTGACGCCTCGCGATCGGCAGCAGCGCATCCATATTGGCCGGACTATTGCCCATATGCACTGGAATCACCGCGCGTGTATGTGGCGTGATCTTCCGTGCCATGTCCACCGGGTCCATCGTCAGGCTTTCGTCGATTTCCACCAACACCGGCACCGCGCCCACCAGCAGCGGGGCGGTGGCAGTCGCGATCCAGGTATAGGCGGGCACCAGCACCTCATCCCCGGGCCCGATGCCCGCCGCGGCCAGGGCCGCCACCAGCGCGTTGGTGCCGCTTGTCATCGTCAGCACGTGGCGGGCGCCGGTCAGCGCCGAAAGCCCGTGCTCGAACCGGTCGGTGAAGTGGCCCTTTCCCTCGTGGCGGATCAGGTTGCGGCGGGCGATGGCCCGGCCGGCTGCGATCCATTCAGCGAGCCCAACCGAAGCCATGACTGCTCAACCTCTCCCGTCCGCTTCCATTGAGGCGCTGGAAGACCAGCCGCGCAAGGCCGGCCCGCGTGTGCCGTCGTTCATCCGCCTGGCCTTGCCGTTCCGAGCAGCACCGCCTCGTAGTGCGGGCCAAGCAGGTCCCAGCCGAACGCCCCGGCATGCGCCCGGCAGCGTGCGGCGGTTTCCGGCAAGGCGGCCAGCGCCGCGACCGCCAGAATGGCATTCGCCAGCCCGATGTCATTGACGGAGACATGATCGACGATCGGCCCCGGTTCGAACATCCGCCCGATCGCCGGGGTGGAGATGATGTCGGGCACGCCCGCGTGGTTGCATCCCGGTGGTGGGATGCCCTGGGCCTCCCACACCGCCGGGCTGACGAACACGGTTGCGCGCGCATACAGTTCCGGCAATGCCGCTACGTCGCCCACGCCATGAAACGTGATCGCCTCGAAGACCACCGCCGGCGTCGCCGCGCGCACCGCCGCAACCACGGCGTCGTCGGACGCGCCCGAGTATTCCAGCACCGCCCCCGGAAATGCCGCCCGTACCTGGGCGAAGGCACGGGCCAGCAGTACGGCGCCCTTGCGCGGCTCGGTGAGGTCGCCGGTGAACAGGATGCGCAGCCGGCCGTCGGGCGGCGGCTTCTGTTGGGCGAGGTAGGGGCGCAGGTCGGTGGGCGCACGCAACAGCACGCTGCGCCGCCCGAAATCCTCCCACAACAGGTCCGCCGCGCGCCGCGATACCGAGATGACAACGTCGGCATCGCGCACGACCCGCCGGAACATCCAGCCGTCGAGCGGAATCCGCCAGAAATAGCGCCACGTCGGCACGCCCACCGACTGGTAGATGATCCGGTGCCGCCCGCCGCGGCGCCGGGCGCGCAGTGCGCCCCAGGCCTCGTGGTAGTTGAGGCAGTGAACAACGTCATAGTCGCCGGCCAGGATCTCGTCGCAGACCTGAAAAGCGAAGCGATGCAGGTGATTGCAGGCGCGCAGATGCGCCCCCAGCGGTTCGCTCTGCGGCAGGATGATGCGACGCACGCGGCCGTCCTGCTCTTCCCGGCGCCGTGCTGCGCCGAGTGGCGGACCGCCCTGCGGCCCGCGCGCCGAGGTGATGATGCTGACCGTATGGCCGCGCGCCGCCAGCCAGTGCGACGCGTCGTGCAGGAACCGTTCGGAGCCGCGCCGCACCTGGGGCCAACAATAGGGACTGATCAGCGCGATCCGCATGTGGCGGGCGAGGGACGCGGCATTCAAGCGTGCGCAGGAAGTAGCATGACACTGCCGCCCAGCCCCGTTGGCATAATGCGACAGCGAGATCGAGGCACATTTCGCATTGTGAGGCGTGCCCATGTCTCAGCCGCTGACGGACGCAAACACATTGCGTGCTGATATGACTACACTGTAGCCTTCCCCCCTAGGCGCGGGCAAGTTCCGCCACTTCCGGCGATGGTCCGGTCCGTTGGCCGCTCACCTCCGCTTCCCGCGTCAGCCCGGCGCGATGGCATAAGGTGCAGCATGCCGTTGCAGACACTCGACCTGCGTCTGGCCTCCCATACCGGTTTGGTGCTGTACGGCGCGGCGTCCGGGGACCTTGCCGGCATTGCTGTGGCCGGCGCGGGAGACATCAACGGCGACGGCCTGGACGCCATGATTGTGGGTGCCAGCTTCGCCGCCGGTGCGGACGGTGTCGCGGGAGCACAGACCGGGCGCGCGTATGTCGTGTTCGGGCAGACCGACCGGCATACGGGCGGCCTTGACCTCGCCAGGGTGGGGGATGGCATTGCCGGCTTCGTGATCGTGGGCGAGGAGACCGGTGACAGCGCGGGCCGTTCGGTGGCCGCTGCCGGTGACGTCAACGGGGATGGGTTCGAGGACCTGGTGATTGGCGCGCCGGGCGCGGACGGACCGGGCAACTCCCGGGTGGATGCCGGGGCAGCCTATGTGCTGTTCGGCAAGTCGGCGCCGTTCGCCGCGGCAGTGGGCCTGGGCAGTATCGCGGCAGGGTCGGGTGGCTTCGTCATGCACGGAGCGGCGGCGGGTGATCAGGCCGGGTTCTCCGCGGGCCGGGCCGGCGACCTTGACGGCGATGGCTACGATGACCTGGCAGTGGCCGCACTCAGCGCCGATGGCATCGGTGCCACCACGGCCAACGCGGGATCGGCCTATGTGCTTTATGGTGGCAGCCGGGACTTTTCGACTGCCGTCGATCTTGCCACGCCATTGCCGGGGGACGGCGTATTGGTGATCGAAGGTGGTAATTTTGCCTTTGACGAGACCGGCACCTCGATCGCCGCGGCGGGCGACATCAACGGCGACGGCCTGGACGACCTGGCAATCGGCGCGCCGAATGCCGATGGGCCGAACCGCACCGAAGATTTCCTTGGCAGCACCTATGTGATGTTCGGTCGCGAGGGCGGCCACGGAGCGAATCTCTCGTTCGCCGACATTGCCGCCGACGGTACCGGCCTAATCCTCTACGGCGAGGATCCGCCGGATGAGGCAGGGTTCGCGGTAAGTTCGGCAGGGGATATCAATGGCGACGGTATCGGCGACCTGGTCATCGGCGCCCCCAACGCCGGCGGCCCCGACAATGCCAGGCCGTTTGCCGGCGACACCTATGTGCTGTTCGGCCGGGCCGGCGGCTTCCCCAGTCCCATCGACCTCGGAAAACTGGCGCTTGGAACCGACGGGTTCGTCATCCACGGCCGCGCCGCACTCGACCGGCTGGGCAATACCGTGGCCGCGGTGGGCGACGTCAACGGTGACGGCTTCGACGACTTGGCCATCGGCGCGCTGGGGTCGGACGGGCCCAGTGCCGCGCGGGAGGATGCAGGTGAAACCTACCTGCTGTTCGGGCGCACGGGCGTGATGCCCGCGCATATCGATGTCGGTTCCGCCGACTGGGGCCTCGATGGCATGGTTATCCTGGGTGCCGACGCATTCGATCAGTCGGGCGTCAGTGTCGCCGGTGCCGGCGACATCGACGGCGACGGGTTTGCCGACCTCATAATTGGGGCATTCGGTGGCGCTGGGCTGGAGAATGGACGCGGCTTTGCCGGCGAAGCCCATGTGATCTACGGCGGTGACTTCACCGGGGCGGTCACCATGGTCGGTACCGTGGCGGCGGAGACGCTGACCGGCACCGGGATGGCCGATGCCATGGTGGGCGGCGCCGGCGACGACACACTCGATGGGCGCGGCGGCGCCGATGCGTTGACAGGTGGCGTGGGCAACGACGTGCTGCGCGTGCGCGATGCCTTGTTCCGGCGGGTGGATGGCGGCCACGGCACTGATACACTGGTGCTCGACGCCAACGAGGTGCTGTTGGACCTGCCGGCCCTCGGCCGCCACCGCCTGCGCGGCATCGAGGCGATCGACATCGGCGGCACCGGCGCCAACGGGCTGGTCGTCGATCGGCGCGCGTTGCTGGCCCTGCCCGATTCCGGGACCT
>JBBQOT010000317.1:0-4486 GCA_038331165.1 Acetobacterales bacterium | reverse complement strand
CTCCGGCTCTACCAGAGTGCCGCGCGACTGGAGGGCGAAACGCGCATACAGCGGCTGCTGGCGCTGTACGACCTGACCCTGGCCGCCCGGCTGCGCCCCGGCTCCGGCGTGCCGCAGGATGATCGGGCGGCGCTGGAGCTGCTGCGGCGGGCCGCGGCCAACGGCTCGGCGGCGGCGACTGCCGAGATGGCGGTATTGCTCTATTTCGGCTGGGGTGCGCCGCAGAACACCGCCGAGGCGACACGACTGTTCCGTGTCGCCGCCGGCGCGGGGTCGCGCGTGGCGCAGGCGTGGTTGCTTAAGCTCAGCACGCACTGAACCCGATTCAGGGAGCCGTCAGTCGAAGTGGGCATTGACCGGGCCAAAGGGAGCAAAGACCAGATACAAGGACCGAGTCCGGGCCTTGCCCATGCACGTCGGTCGAACATCAGGGGGATTGATGTGAGCTGGTGGAAGGCGACATTGGCCGCACTGGTCTCGTTGGTGCTGCCGGGGCTGGGCCATGCCCTCGCCGGCGCACCGCGGCGCGCGCTGGCGATCGCGCTGTTGGCGTTGGCCAGCCAGGCGCTGTTCATGGTGGTGCAGGCAACCGACGAGGTGACCCCTGACCTGTTGCGCCTGGCCGCGCTGTGGATGGTGGTGATGGTGGCGGCAACCTTGGCGGTGGCCGCCGACGCCTGGCGGCTCGCCCGCGCACCCGATCCTGGCCGCGGCGGCTGGCGCCGGGTGCTGCCGCTGGCGGCGCTGGTGGTGGTGCTGAACCTCGGCCTGGTGCTGCTGCCGGGCGAGCCCGTGACCTGGCGCAGCTTCTACGCCCCCAGCGGCTCGATGCTGCCGACGCTGCGCCCGGCCGACCGGTTCATCGTTCAGGAGGGGTGGTATGCGGCGCATCCGCTGCGGCGCGGCGACGTGGTGGTGTTCACGCTGCCGCCCGCCGAGGACGCCTATGTGAAGCGCATCTATGGCCTGGCGGGCGACCGGCTGCGCATGGCGGGCGGCGTGTTGCTGCTGAACGGCGAACCGGTGCCGGTGGAGGTTGACGGCACAAGCCGCCGGTGGACCCTGCCGCACGGGCCGCGCGTTGCGGTGCTGAAGCTGCGCGACGACGGGGCAGCGAACAACACCACGGAGTTCCTGGTCCCCGCGGGCCACGTTTTCGTGATGGGCGACAACCTCGACGACAGCTACGACAGCCGCCTCGACCCACGCATGCGCTATGTCCCGGTCTCCGCCCTGGTCGGGCGCGCCGCCATCATTTACTGGCCCTTGCATACCGCGCGCTTCGCCACCGCCATCCGCTGACGCAGAACGGCCGCCATCGAGAGGAATGCCCGCACCATGCCCGATACCAGCGCACCAGACGTGCTCGCATTCTGGTTCCAGGGCGATCCCGCCATCTGGCGCACCGACCCGTGGTTCCGCAAAAGCGACGAATTCGACGCCACGGTCCGCAGCCGTTTCGCCCTCGCCGTGCAGGCCGCCCAGGACGGCGTGCTCGACGGCTGGACCGCTACGCCCGACGGCACGCTGGCGCTGCTGCTGGTGTTGGACCAGTTCACGCGCAACATCCATCGCGCGTCCTACCTCGCCTACGCCGGCGACGCCCACGCCCGGCGCATCGCCCTCACGGCAGTGGCCGGCGGCATCGAGGCCGTACTGACCCCGGCGCAACGCGTTTTCGTCTATCTGCCGTTCGAGCATTCCGAGGATGAGGCCGACCAGGACCTGTCGGTGCGCCTGTTCGAATCCCTGCCCGCTGCCGACTGGCGCGACAACGTGGTGGACTATGCCCACAAGCACCGCGACGTGATCCGCCAGTTCGCCCGCTTCCCGCACCGCAACGCTGCACTCGGCCGCGCCAGCACCCCCGAAGAACAGGCCTGGCTGGCCGCCGGCGGCGGATTCTGAGCCAAATTGCAAGCGGCCAGATTGCTGACCTATGAAAGAAGGCAAGGGCAGGGCTTCGCCCCATGGGAACTAAGATAAGGGATGCTGGGCTCTGCCCAGACCCGCCAGGGGCCAAGCCCCTGGACCTTATTTTGTAAAAAAAACTAAAAATTCCAATAGGTTAATGATCTGGGGATGCCAAGAGTTTCTTGGCTGCGCCAGCAGCCTCAACTCAATGCGCTGGTTCGACTGGTGGCAGCTTGTACGAGCACTAAAGGCCGACGGCCTTTGGAAACAATTTTTTTAACGGTATGAGGTCCAGGGGCTCGGCCCCTGGTGGGTCCAGGGCAAAGCCCTGGCCTTGCCTTACGAACGATCACTCTCTACGGCGGTTGGTCTCAGTCTGCGAAAACCCGATCTCGGTCTCGAACGCGGCCAGGAAATTCCTCACAAGCTGCGTCCGCTCGCGCGCCAGCCGTGCACCGGCTTCGGTCTGGAACCCGCCTTCGAGCGTGAGCAGCTTGGTGCGGAAGTGATCGATGGCAAACGCCCGGTCATCCAGGGCGCGGCGCTCGCCGCGCGGGTCGGCGGTGTCGTACAGCGCCGAGCCCATGCGCCCGGCGGTATAGAAACAGCGCGCCACCCCGATCGCCCCGATCGCCTCCAGCCGGTCGGCGTCCTGCAGGATGCGCGCCTCCAGCGTTTCTGGCGCGATGCCGGCGGAAAAGCTGTGCGCCGCGATGGCATGGGCGGCGGCTTGCACACGGGCAGGCGCCCAGCCCAGCCCGGCCAGGATGGCGCGCGCCCGCTCGGCGGCCAGGCGCGAGGCCCGCGGGCGAAGCGGCGAGGATTTTTCCACGTGGACACAGTCGTGCAGCAGCACCGCGGCGGCGAGCACTTCGCCGTCCCCGCCCTCGGTGGCGGCGATGGCGCGCGCATTGGCCCAGACCCGGGCGAGATGAGAGATGTCGTGCGAGCCGTCGCCGCCCTGTTCGACCTGCGGCAGCAGCCGGGCGGCGAGATCGTCGAACGGAGAAAAACTCATGCGATCTTGTGCCGCAGTTTCAGCAGGGCGGTGACGGCGCCAATCACCGCCACAAGGTGGCTATCCCGACGCGCCATAGCGCCCTCCGTCGTTGCCGCGCCATTGTGCCGCGCCTTGCCGGGGCGGGCCAGCCCCGTGGTATCGGGTTCGCGTGCCTACCAGGCCATGGCCTCGGCCTGCTTCGGCGCGTTGCGCCGGCTGCCGGCCGCCGGGGCGGTCCATTCGGTGACCGGCATGTAGCGCTGCGCGAGGAAATGGTAGGTGCGCGAAATCAGGTCCCACGGAATGTCCTCGGCCGGGCTGCAATCGTCCCAATTGTCGAGGATGGGCTGCCAGGCGCGCTGGACGCGATAGAGCTGGTCGCGGCTGGAACGGATGAAGGCCTGCTGGCTTTCCATGTTGCGCAGTGCGCTCATCACCTCACCGGTCTGGGCGGCAACCTCATCGAACCGCTCCTGGAACTGTTGCCGGGCGGTGAGGGCCAGGCGCAGCACGCGCGCCACCGTCTCCTGCCGTTGGCTGTCGCCGCGATGGGCATGGGCGAGGCGTTCGAGCCGGACGATCATGGTCTGCACCGGGCGCAGCAGACGGTCGCGCAGGGCTTCGATGTAGGCGAGTTCGCCGGCCAGCTCCTCGACCAGGGGAACCACCGCATTGGCGTCGGCCAGGCCCAGCTCGACAGCCGCGCGCTCGAATGCCAGTTGCACCTGTGCGCGCAAGGCCGGCTCGGTTTCAAGCCGGGCGATCGGATCGCCGTGGGCGGGATTGGCGGCATCGGGGTCGATCCATGTCAGCAGTTGCAGCCGCACGATGCTGAAGGCACGCTTGCGGTGTTCGAGCGAGGGCTCCCAGCTGGCGCGGCCGGTGAGCACCTCGCTGGGCAGGCGGTCGCCCAGGCTGAGGCCGCAGACATAGTCGAGGCTTTCGGCGATCAGGCCGAGCATGCGCCCGTCCGGGCTGGCGTCGTCGATGGCGAATTCGCGCTGCAAGGCGCGCAGCGGCACGATGGCCTCGCGCTCCCCCAGGGTTACCACCATGACCGGGGTGCCATCGGCCCTGGCACGACGGAAGCTGACGGTGCCGAGCATGGTGAAGACGCGGTGGTTGAGAACGCAACGATCGGGTTGCTCGTCGTCGTTTGCCATGCTTCGCCTCACTTCGTGGCGGCAGTCTCACCAGCTTGGCTTAAGGTCGAATGAACGCGGATCGTCGCATCATGCGCGACGGGTGGGCGGCGACGAGATTGCCGTAAAGGAAGCGGCAAGGAACGCGTCATAGAACGGGATCGTCCCATGGAGCGAGACGTTCATGCAGCCAGCCATCATCCGTGATGACCCGACCGACGGCCGCGGCCGCCGGGCGCCGCCGGGTGCCGCAGGCCCCGACCCGCATGCCGAGCGCACCCATCTGCGCCGGTTGCGCCGCGATCTGACGGCGGCGACCGCGCATGAAGGCTTCGTGCTGCACTACCAGCCCCGCGTTGCGCTGCGCAGCGGAGTGGTGACCGGGGCCGAGGCGCTGATCCGCTGGCCGCACCGCAAGCGCGGGCTGATG
>JBBQOT010000316.1:0-4511 GCA_038331165.1 Acetobacterales bacterium | reverse complement strand
GTGCCGCAGCTCTCTCGGCGTCTTCGACCTGAACGGTAACGCCGCGGAGCACATGAACCTGCCGCTCGACGAGAGCCAGATGGCGAGCCGCGGCAGCCGGACGCTGGGCGTGACCGAGATGAAGGGAAGCTGGTTCGCCTTCGACGACTTCAAGGCGCACGAAGACTGGTGCCGGTGGCGGGCTCCTTTCTGGCACGGGCCAGAACCGGTTTCGGCAGTGTGAAACTCGCCCCGAGTTGCGCGGACATCCGATCCCCAAACTGCCCGCTGGTCCGCGCCGACGCCGCCGCCGCGGCACACGGCCGGCGGCGTCAGCTCTCCGTCGTCAGGCCATCGGCCTTGTATTTCCAGTCCCGCGAGCGCGCCGCTGTCCGAATGGGTATCGGTATCGATTGCGACGAACAACGCACAGCGCGCGAGGTTCGTCGTGTTGTCGCACGCAGCCATGAACAAACCGTTGCCGCCCGGTCAGCGCGGCGGTGCCGCGATGTCGTCAAAGGCCGGGCGGCCCGTCAGGTGGCGCCAGTGGTGCCACAGCAGCCGCGCCGCCAGCCCCCGCCACGGCGCCCAGCCCTGCGCCAGCGCGCGCAGAGCCACCGGGCCCGGGCGCGCCGGCAGTCCCCTCAGTGCCGCCGCCGCCCCGGCCAGTGCCAGGTCGCCGGCGGGGAACACGTCGGGCCGTTCCAGCGCGAACAGCAGGTAAACCTCGGCCGACCAGCTTCCCATGCCGCGCACCGCCGAGATCGCCGCGATCGCCGCGTCGTCGGGCATCGCCGCCAGGGCACCGGCGTCGAGTCTGCCGTCGGCAAACGCCTCGGCCAGCGAGCGGGCATGCGCCACCTTGGGCCGCGACAGGCCGGCGGCGCGCAACGTCTCGTCGTCGAGCGCCAGCACACCGGCCGGCACCAGCGCACCCGGCACAACGCGCAGCCGCGCCCAGATCGCGGCGGCCGCCTGGTTGCTGATCTGCTGGCCGACGATCGCCTGCAACAGCCCCTCGAACCCCGGCGGACGGCGGCGCCATGGCAGCGGGCCCGCCGCCGCCTCGATGCGCGCCAGCTCGGGATCGGCAACCAGCAGGCAATCGAGCGCTGCCCGTGCGGCCGGCGGAGGATGGGGAAAGGTCACGCAACCTCGCTTGCACAATGCAGCATCCGGCCTTCCGACTTTGCCCAAGTCCGCGATGCCGGCGTATCTTCCTCCAATGGAAGCCGCCACCGTCACCGTCAACCCGCATATCCTGGTCATCGACGACGACCGCGAAATTCGCGACCTGCTGGCGCGCTATCTGGAGCGGCAGCACTTTCGCGTCACCGCCGTGCGCGACGCGCGCGAGGCACGGCGGATCTGGCCGACGATGAGCTTCCAGATGGTGGTGCTCGACCTCATGCTGCCCGGCGAGGGCGGGCTCGATTTCGCCCGCTGGCTGCGCGGCGAGTCCGATGTGCCGCTGGTGATGCTCACCGCGCTGGGCGAGGAGAACGACCGGATCATCGGCCTCGAGCTGGGTGCCGACGACTACCTCGCCAAGCCGTTCAATCCGCGCGAGCTGCTGGCCCGCCTGCGCGCCGTGCTGCGCCGGGTCGGCGAGGTGGGCGAAGTGCGCGAGTCGGGCGCCAAGACCCTGCAGTTCGCCGGCTGGACCCTGGAATCGGCGCGCCGCCGGCTGCTCGACCCCACCGGCGTCGAAGTGCCGCTGACCGGCGGCGAGTACGACCTGCTGGTGGCACTGCTGGACCGCGCCAACAAGGTGTTGACCCGCGAGATGCTGCTCGATCTGCTGCGCGGGCGCCAGGCCGGGCCGTTCGACCGCGCGATCGACGTGGCGATCAGCCGGCTGCGGCGCAAGCTGGAGCAGGACGGACAGCACGCCCAGTTGATCAAGACGGTGCGCGGCGGCGGCTATGTGCTGGCCGCTGAGGTGACCCGGGGCTGACCGGTCGGCGCGCGTGGTGATGCTGCCGGGGGTCGCCTGATGCACCGCTGGCGGACCAGCCTGGCGGCACGCACGGCGCTGGTGCTGCTGGGCGGGCTGCTGGTCACCCAGGTGGGCGGGCTGTCCCTGCATGCGCTCGACCGCGCCGCGTTGCTGCATTCGGCGCAGGAAAGCGACCTGGCCGGGCGGGCAATAGCCGCCTACCGCAGCGTCGTGCTGGCGCGGCCCGAGCAGCGCGCGACCCTGCTCGACCAAGCGCCGGGAGCCCCCGACCTCGTCATTCGGCTGTCGGAGCAGGAGCCAAAGATCGCCATGCCTCTGGCTCCCCTGGCGCTGCAAGATCGGCTGCAAGCCCAGTTGCAGCGGATGCCGCTGCCGCAGGCGCTGCGCCCGGCCATCATGCGGGTGCACAGCGACGCCAGGCAGGATCAAATGATCGTCGCCCTTAAAATGCCCGAGGGCGCCTGGCTGACCGCCGAGATGTTTCTTTTCCCCATCTGGCCCTGGCATTCCGGCACCTTCATGCTGACCTTCGGTGCCATGTCGATGATGACCGCGCTGCTGACGCTATGGGCGGTGCGGCGGCTGATCCGGCCGCTGGGAACGCTGGCCGCGGCGGCCGAGGCGCTGGGGCGCGACGTCAATGCCCCGCCACTGGCGCAAACCGGGCCGATCGAACTGGCGACCGCGGCGGCGGCCTTCAACACCATGGCCGCGCGCATCCGTCGCTTCGTCGACGACCGGACCTTCCTGCTGACCGCCATCGGCCACGACCTGCGCACGCCGATCACCCGGCTGCGGCTGCGCGCCGAGTTCATGGAAGACGACGACCAGCGCCACCGGATGGTGGCCGACCTGGACGAGCTGGAGGCGATGATCGCGGCCACGCTGGCCTTCGGGCGCGACGCCACGCTGGCTGAGCCCGCCGGCCCGATCGACCTCGCCGCCCTGGTGGCCACGGTGTTGAGCGAGGCCGCCGACGCGCGGCCGACACTGGGGGCGGCATGTGTCGACTTCAGCGGCCCCGCCCGCCTCACCCTCACCGCCCGGCCGGTGGCGCTGAAGCGCGCGCTGACCAACCTGGTGGCCAATGCGCTCAACTACGGCGACACGGCGCATGTGACCCTGCTGCCCGCACAAGGCGGCATGGTGACGCTGCACATCGACGACAACGGTGCCGGCATCCCGCCCGAGGATATCGAGCGCGTGTTCCTGCCGTTCCTGCGGCTGGAGACGAGCCGCAACCGCGAAACCGGGGGCGTCGGGCTGGGGCTGCCGATCGTGCGCAACATCCTGCGTGCCCATGGCGGCGATGTCGTGCTGGCGAATCGCCCGGGCGGCGGCCTGCGCGCCACCGTGACCCTGCCGGCATAGCCGGTCGCAGCCAAAAAGAAGCCCCGCGGTTTGCACCGCGGGGCAAGTCTACAGGGAGGCTTCACGTCTGGGAGACGCAGGAGCCCGAAGGCCCCCTTCCCCGCCGCAAACGACGGGAAACCCGGCGGATGGGCCCGGCAACCCGCCGGGCGCCCTATCCGAAACCGATACGCAACCTTATTGTGCGGCGCGGTAAGCGACCATGGCAAAAACCCCAAAGCGGCCATGCCCCGCACGCAAAGCACGCGCGATTCCAGTTGCTTCAGCAGCATTTTGAGGCGCCGCACACGCCGATATGTTATACCAATCCGTCTAGTCATTGACCTACGCAGAAGGCAAGGCCAGGGCTCTGCCTTCGCGGCGCGAAGCCGCGCCGACGGGGACCCGCCCAAGGCCGAGGGCCTTTGGAAACCCATTTATTTTCATATATTTAAGGTCCAGGGGCTTGGCCTCTGGTGGGTCCAGGGCGACGCCCTGGCCTTGCTTGGCCATGGGTCATCCCAAACAGTGATTGGTATTACGTGAGCGCAGCGGCGGCGGCCATGACCTCGGCGGCGTGGCCATCGACCTTCACCTTGCGCCATGCGCGGGCGATGGTGCCATTGGCGTTGATCAAAAAGGTGGAGCGCTCGATACCCATGTATGTCTTGCCGTACATCGATTTCTCGACCCAGACGCCATAGGCGGTCGCGACCGCGTTGTCCGGGTCGGAGGCCAGCGGGAAGGTGAGGTTGTAATTCTTCGCGAATTTCTCGATCGGCGGCATCGGGTCGGGCGAGACGCCGATCACCGCGATGCCCTTGAATTGCGGCAGGGATTCCTCGAAGCCACAGGCCTCCTTGGTGCAGCCGGGGGTGTCGGCCTTCGGGTAGAAGTACAGCACGAAGGGTTTGCCGGCCCGTTCGGCCAGGGTCACCGTGCGGCCGGCGCTGGCCGCCATGGAGAAGTCGGGCGCCTTGTCCCCTTCATTCACGCTCATCCGTCGATCTCCCCGACATGGCGAGCGAACACCGCGCGCACCTGGTCTGCCATCGAGGCGAAGGTGGCATGCAATTGGGCGACGTCAACCGCTGTTGCACCGGCGGCGCGGGCTGCGCGCAGCAGGGCAGCGGCGGCGGCTTCCGACAGCTTCTCGGCGGGATTGCGGCCATAGGTGATGCGCAGGATGCCCTGGACGGTGCGCCAGACGCGGTCCGCACGG
>JBBQOT010000315.1:0-4511 GCA_038331165.1 Acetobacterales bacterium | reverse complement strand
TGCCGGGGCGGCGGCGAATGCGGCGAAGTATCTGGCGGGCGAGGCAGGGTTCAAGGCGTGCACCCAGGCGGTGATGACGCATGGCGGCATGGGGTATGCCAAGGAATACCATGTGGAGCGCTATCTGCGCGAAAGCCTGATCCCGCGCATTGCCCCGATCAGCCCGCAACTGGTGCTGTGCTACATCGCCGAGCGGGTGCTGGGGCTGCCGAAATCCTATTGATACTAAACCTCGCAGGTGATGACTCATCGAAGGCAAGCATGGGGTTTCGCCCCAAACCCCACCAGGTCCCGAGCGCGGCTTCGCGCGACGGGCCGAGCCCCATAGGCACGAAGATAAGGGAGGCGAGGGCTCTTCGGTCGCGGCGCGAAGCCGCGCCACGGGACCCGCAAAGGGTCAGAGACCCTTTGATCCCATTGCCATATACTAATCATTGTTTGGGATGACCCATGGACAAGCAAGGCCAGGGCGTGGCCCTGGACCCACCAGGGGCCAAGCCCCTGGACCTTAAATATATGAGAATAAATGGGTTTCCAAAGGCCTTCGGCCTTTGGTGGGTCCCTGCGGTGCGCCTTCGCGCCGCAACGGCAAAGCCCTGGCCTTGGCTTTCTCTATCGGTCATTCATTAGAGGGGTTGGTATCAGTGTTCGTGCAAGGTGCCACCAGTCGAACCAGCGCGTTGATTTGGGGCTGCTGGCGCAGCCAAGAAACTCTTGGCATTCCCATATTACTAACACATTGAAATTTTTTGTTTTTTTTTCAAAGTAAGGTCCAGGGGCTTGGCCCCTGGCGGGTCTGGGCAGAGCCCAGCCTCCCTTATCTTAATGCCGATGGGGCAGAGCCCTGGCCTTGCCATGCTTCGATGGGTCATTGTTAAAAAGGGTTGGTATGAGAGAGAGAAATGGCTGACGACGACAGCACCCAATATGACAGCACTGGCGAAACGCTGCGGCATATCCATCGGGTGCGCGACCATCTGAATACGGTGATTGCGGCGCTGCTGGAGCGGGGGCGGGTGCATGATGCTTCCAAGTTTTCCGCGGTGGAGAAGCCGGTCCTGGACAGCATCTATCCGCGGCTGCGGGGGCTGGCGTATGGCTCGCCGCCGTATATGGCGCTGGTGCGCGAGGCCTGGCCGGGGTTGCAGCATCACTATCGGCATAATTCGCATCACCCCGAGCACTACGAGAACGGGATCGCCGGGATGGATTTGCTCGATCTGATCGAGATGTTCTGCGACTGGAAGGCGGCGAGCGAGCGCAACCCGGGCGACGGGGTTAAGATTGATCACAACGCGCGGATCTATGCGATTGCGCCGCAGTTGGCGGAGATTCTGGTGAATACGCTCGCGCGCTGGCCTGAGGACAAGGCGTGAGGGTCGTTGTTATCGGCGGTGGGGCGGTTGGCAGTTCGACGGCCTATCACCTGGCGCGCGACCCGGCGTTCAAGGGTGCGATCACGGTGGTGGAGCGCGATCCGACGTATCGGATTGCCTCTTCGTCGCTGTCGGCGAGTTCGATCCGGCAGCAGTTTTCCACGCCGGTGTGCATTCGCATGTCGCAGTATGGGCGGCAGTTCCTGGAGGATGGGGCGGGGTTGCTGGCGGTCGATGGCGACCGGCCGGCGCTGGGGTATCGGCAGCGCGGCTATCTGTTCCTGGCGAGTGACGCCGGTGCTGCGGTGCTGCGCGAGAACCATGCGGTGCAGCGTGCGGAGGGGGCGGATATCGCACTGCTGACGCCCGGCGAGATTGCAGCGCGATGGCCGTGGATGTCGACGGATGGGGTGGCGCTGGGGGCCTGGGGCAATGCGGGCGAGGGGTGGTTCGACGGGCCGGCGCTGCTGGCGGCGTATCGGCGTAAGGCACGGGCGTTGGGCGTGACTTATGTGGCGCAGGATGCCAGCGGGCTGGTGCTGCGCGGGGGGCGTGTGGCGGCGGTGGTGCTGGGCGATGGCAGCGACATCGCGTGCGACGTTGCAGTGAATGCGGGTGGGCCGTGGTCGGCGCGGGTGGCCGGGTTCGTCGGGATCGACCTGCCGGTGCGGGCGCGCAAGCGGATGATCTATGTGATCCAGTGCCGCGAAAAGCTTGCGGGTAGCGGGCTGGTGATCGACCCTGAGGGGATTTTCTTTCGGCCGGAGGGCACCGGGTTCATCTGTGGGCGCTCGCCGGGGGAGGGCGAGGCGGACCCGGACGAGCCGCCGTTGGAGGTGGAGGAGGAGATGTTCCACGCGCGCGTCTGGCCGGTGCTGGCGCGGCGGGTGCCGGCGTTCGAGGCGGTGCGGATCAGCGGGGCCTGGGCGGGGTACTACGAGTACAACACCTTCGACCAGAACGGTGTGATCGGGGCGCATCCTGCTTGCGCGAACCTGATCCATGCCGCCGGGTTCAGCGGCCATGGTATCCAGCACTCGCCGGCGACGGGGCGGGGGGTGGCGGAGTTGATCGTGCATGGGGGGTATGTGACGCTGGACCTGTCGGCGCTGGGGTTTGTGCGGATTATCGAGAACCGGCCGCTGGTTGAGAAGAATATCGTTTGATACCAGCCGTTGGAAATGATGACCGATCGAAGGCAAGAGTGGGGCGCCGCCCGACACCCCGCCAGGGGCCGAGCCCCTGGACCTCACATCATTTAAGCGAATGGGTTTCCAAAGGCCTTCGGCGTTTGGCGGGTCCAGGGCAGAGCCCTGGACTAGTCCTTGCTGGATCGGTCGTTATTCTTAACGGTTGGTATGACGTGAGGGGTTGCGCCTATTGCTCGTCGTTATGCAGCCACCGCGCCGCCAGCCCGCCGAGTGCGCCGCCGACCAGCGGGGCGAGCCAGAACAGCCAGAGCTGCGCCACGTATTCGCCGCCGGCGAACAGCGCCGGGCCGGTGCTGCGGGCGGGGTTCACCGAGGTGTTGGTGACAGGGATGGCAACCAGGTGGATCAGCGTCAGCGCCAGGCCAATCGCCAGCCCGGCGAAGCCTGCTGAGGCCTTCTTGGAGGTGGTGCCGACAATGACGAACAGGAATATGAAGGTCAGCACGAACTCGGTCACCAGACAGGCGATCAGGCTGTATTTTCCCGGGCTGAGCTCGCCATAGCCGTTGGAGGCGAAGCCGCCAGGGACCCAGCCGGCCTTGCCGGAGGCGATGAACCACAGCACGGCCGCGGCAACGATCGCGCCGGCGACCTGAGCGACAATGTAGGGCACGACGTTCCCGCTGCGGCAGCGCCCGGCGGCCCATAACCCCACCGTGACCGCCGGATTGAAATGCCCGCCCGAGATGTGGCCGACCGCATAGGCCATGGTGACCACAGTCAGCCCGAAGGCCAGCGACACGCCGACGAAGCCGATGCCCAAAGCCGGAAAGGCAGCGGCGAGCACCGCGGCGCCGCAGCCGGCGAAGGTGAGCCAGAAGGTGCCGATGAACTCGGCGGCGGCGCGGCGCGTGATATCTGGCTCGGTCATGGTTCCCCCTTGTCCCGGTGCGTTACCGGGCCCTCTGTTTTGGCAATTATGAGCCGGATGTGCTGATTCGGCGAGTATCATTGAAGCGCCAAAACGGCAGGCCGGTGCGGATGATCCAAGCCGATCCAGCGGCCGCGTTCGGAAGGGGTTGCGCGGCCCTGTTGGTGGGATACGGTGGTGCCACAGCGCGAGGGAGGGACGAAATGTCCGCACAATACAACGTGGGTGACCTGGTCGCCGAGTTCCTGTCGCTGTGCGGGGTGACGACGGCGTTTGGGATCGTGTCGGTGCACAATATCCCGATGCTGGACGGGATCGGCCGGCGCAACGCCATTCGCTTTGTGATGACACGCGGCGAATTGGGCGCGTCGCATATGGCCGACGGCTATGCCCGCGCGACCGACTCGCTGGGGGTGCTGTTCAGCAGCACCGGGCCGGGTTCGGCCAATGCGGTGGCGGGGCTGGTGGAGGCGCAGTTCGCGGGCTCGGCGGTGCTGCATGTCACGGGGCAGACGCCGACGAAGTTTGTCGACCGGGCGACGGGGTCGGTGCATGACGTGCCGGACCAGTTGGGGACGATGGCGAGTTCGGGGAAGGCGGCGTTTCGGGTGCGCTCGGCGGCGCAGGCGCTGGGCACGCTGATGAAGGCGGCCGCCTTGGCGCTGACGCCGCCGAAGGGGCCGGTGACGGTGGAGGTGCCGATCGATATCCAGCGCACGGCAATTGAGCGGCCGGGAATGTTCGATCGGTTCGTGCTGCCGGTGCCGGGGGCGATCCAGCCGTCGCCGGGTGATCTGGACGAGTTGGCGGAGCGGGTGGCGCAGGCCAAGCGGCCGATGCTGTGGCTGGGCAATGGCGCCAAGGGCGCGCGGGCGGGGGCGATGGCGCTGCTCGATCTCGGCTTCGGCGCGGTGTCGTCGTGGAATGGGCGCGGCACGGTGCCGGAGGACCACCCGATGACCATCGGCGGGCTGAACGGCAACGGGGCGCCGGCGGTGCAGGCGTTCTACGACCAATGCGACCTGATGCTGGTGGCCGGCTCGCGGATGCGCG
>JBBQOT010000314.1:0-4513 GCA_038331165.1 Acetobacterales bacterium | reverse complement strand
GGTCTGCTCGCCCCGGGCGAAGCGCAACCGTACCAGGGCGGCGAAGTCGGACAGGCGGGCGCCGGGCACCGAGCGCGACGGGAGCAGCACCCACCAGGGAATGCGGCCCATGTTTGGTGCGACCGTCCAGCGTTGCCCGGTGGCCAGGTCGATGAACGGGAAGCGTGGCGTGATCGGGCCGGTCATGGTGTCGGCGGCGCCGATGGTGGCGAGGTAGTCGCGTGCGGCGCGGTTGCCGGACAGCAGCAGGTGGTTGCCGTTGTCGATGCGGACGCCCAGTTCACGATCGAAATACGACCGGCAGCGGCCGCCGGCTGCGGGGCCGGATTCGTAAAGGGTCGCGGTGTGTCCGGCACGGGCCAGCGCGACGGCGGCGGCGAGGCCGGCGAGGCCGGCGCCGATAATATGGATGTGGGCCATCGGCTAGGGCGCGGTCGGCGAAAGCAGGAAGGAAGAATCTTCTTTTTCTGTAGAAAAAGAAGCAAAAAGACTTTCATCCATTTGAGTCGCAAATGCGCCAAAGGCATGGATAAAAGTTTTTTGGTTCTTTTTTTCAAAAAAGAACATTCTTCCTTCCCCTCGCTAAAACAACAAATGCCGCACGGCGATTCGCAGCTTGGCCCATTTCGAGAGTTTCACCGCCACATCCAGGCGCTGCCACCCGCGCTGTTCCAGAAGCGCGAGCATGGCCGCGTAGGTGGCACCCATCAGCCGGGCGGGCTTCATCGCACGGCGGTCGCAGCGCGCCATCCACGACGCGGCGTCGCGAAAATGCTGGTGCGCGCGGGCGGCCAGTGTGGCGCAGACGCGGGCCAGGCGGGGGTCGTGCAGGGCGGCGTGCGGGTCGTGCGGGATTGCGTGGGTGTCGAGCAGTTCGCGCGGCAGGTACAGCCGGTCGCGGCCGGCATCCTCGTGGATATCCCGCAGGATATTGGTGAGTTGCAGGGCGCGGCCGAGATGGTGGGCGACGCGGTCGGCGGCGGGCGAGGCATCGCCGAAGGCGCGCACCGACAGGCGGCCGACGGCGGCGGCGACGCGGTCGCAATAGAGGTCGAGTGTTGCTTCGTCGGGGGCGACGATGGGGGTTTCGGCGTCCATTGCCATGCCGTCGATGACGGCCTCGAAATCCTCCCGGCGCAGGGCGTAGGCGGCGATGGCGCGCAGCAATTCGCGGGTGACGGGGTCGGCGGCGTCGCCTTGGTAGAGCGCGGCGATGCGGGCGCGCCAGGCGTCGAGCCGGGGGCGGCGGGCTTCGTAGGGGGAGTTTTCGTCGGCGATGTCATCGACGATGCGGCAGAAGGCGTAGATGGCGTACATCGCCTGGCGGCGCGGCGGCTGCAGGATGGCCATGCCGCGGTGGAAGCTGGTGCCGGCGGCCAGCACGATGGCCTCCACGGCGTCGCGGTCGGCTTGCATCACCAGTATCTCAGCGCGCCGAGCAGGGCGGCGATGGCGTCGGGCTTGGTGAGTTTCACCCTTCCGGCCAGCGGGTCGTGGCGGCGCAGGCGGGCGGCGAGGCGTTCGGCGAGGCCGACGATGACGGCGGTTTCCAGGCGCAGGCGGCGGTCGCGCACGCTGGGCGGCAGGGCGCGGGCGGTTCGGTTCAGCGCGTCGCATTGGTCGAGCAGCGCGTCGATCACGGCGCGCATGCCGGGGGTGGCGGCGGGGCGGGGAATGTCGGCGATGGCGGTGCCGTGGCGCTGCATGATGTCGTGCGGCAGGTAGCAGCGGTCGAGCTGGGACAGGTCTTTCTGGATGTCCTGCAAATGGTTGAGCACCTGGAGGGCAGCGCACAGCGCGTCGGAGGCGGGGAATGTGGCGTCGGATTCGCCGTGCAGTTCGAGCACGTGGCGGCCCACCGGCATGGCGGAGTAGCGGCAGTAGTCGAGCAGTTCGTCCCAGCTGGCATAGCGCAGCTTGGTGGCATCGCGGCGGAAGGCGACCAGCAGGTCGGTGGCGTGGCGCGGGGGCACGCCGCAGCGCACCAGGCTGGCGCGCAGGCCGAGCGCGCTGGGGCTGCCGGCGTCGGCTTGGCCCAGCAGCACGGCCGCCATCACGTCGAGCCGGTGCAGCTTGTCGTCGGGGGCGAGCTCGGGGCTGTCGGCGATGTCGTCGGCGTTGCGGGCGAAGGCGTAGAAGGCGTGGACTTCAGGGCGCAGCCGGGCGGCGATCAGCGCGGAGCCGACGGGGAAGTTCTCATCCGTGCGGGATTTGCCGGACCAAGTTTCGACGTTCTCGCTCATGCGCGGCCGGCCGCATAGGCGCGGCCTTTCCAGGCGACGCCGTGGCCAAAATGGTGGCTGGTCGCCGCGGCCAGTGTGGCGGCCATGTAGAACAGGGCGATCAGCGGCAGCAGCGGCGCCCAGGCGCGCGACCTGCCGTAGCGGCGCAGGGTGGGCAGGAACGAGGCGGCCATGCCGGCCCAGGCGAGCGCGCCGGCGGCCTGTGTGCTGCCATCACCGAACAACGCGAAGGCCGGCGGGGCGAGAAAAATCAGGGACAATCCAGCCAACGCGCCCAGCAGCAGCAGCGGCGAATGACGCAGTTGCACATAGGCCGAGCGGGCGATCATGCGCCAGATGTCCACCACGCCGGGATAGGGGCGGATCGAGCGGGCGAGATCGCTATGGCCGAGCCAGATGCGGCCGCCCTGCTTGACCTTGGCTGCCAGCGCGCAGTCGTCGATCAGCCGGTCGGCGATGGCCGCGATGCCGCCGATGCGGGTCAGCGCGTCGCGCCGGATCAGCACGGTGCCGCCGGCCGCCGCGGCGGTGGCGCTGTGCGGGTCGTTGACCCGGGCGAAGGGGTAGAGCAACTGGAAAAAATACACGAAGGCCGGGATCAGCGCGCGCTCGGCCCAGCTTGCGGTGTTCAGGCGCACCATCTCGCTGACCATGTCGCAGCCCGTCGTCTCGGCTTGGGCGACCAGACTGGCGAGGTGGCCGGGGTCGTGCTCGATGTCGGCGTCGGTCAGTAGCACCAACGGCTCGGCGGTGGCGGCGACGCCTTGGTGCACCGCCCAGAGTTTTCCCGCCCAGCCGGCCGGGCGATTGGCGCCGGCGATCACCGTCAGGCGTTCGGCGCCCCGCAGGGAGCGGGCAATGGCGGCGGTGGCGTCGGTGGAGTTGTCGTCGACCAGCACCACGCGGAACGGGCCAGAGTAGTCCTGCGCCAACAGGCTGGCGATGCTGCGGGCGATCAGTGCCGCCTCGTCGCGGGCCGGCACGATGATGGCGACCGGCGGCGCGGCGCGTGGATGCAGCGGTGCCAGGGCGGGGCCGGACTGCCAGAAGCGCCCGTGCAGCGCCAGCAACCAGCTCCAGGCGAGCAGCGCCAGCAGCGCAATCATGCCGGAAGCCGGCCATTGGCGCGCAGCCAGGCAACGGCATCGGCGACCGCGGCGGCGGCGGGGCGCGGGGCAAAACCGAGTTCGCGCGCCGCCTTGGCGTGGGAAAAGAACATCCGCTTGCGGGCCATGCGCAGATGGTCGCGGGTGACCAGCGGCTCGATGCCGAAGCGGGCCAGCGCCTCGCAGGCCAGCGCCACCGGCCACAACAGCGGCGCGGGCAGGCGGATGCGCGGCGGGCTGCGGCCCACCGCGTGTGCGACCAGCGCCAGCAGGTCGCGCAGGGAAAGGTTCTCGCCGCCGAGGATGTAGCGCTCGCCGATGCGGCCGCGTTCCAGTGCGAGCAGATGGCCCTCGGCGACGTCATCGACATGGACCACGCACAGGCCGGTGTCGATATAGGCCGGCATGCGGCCGGCGGCGGCATCGGCGATGATGCGGCCGGTCGGGGTGGGCTTGATGTCGCGCGGGCCGATCGGCGCGGCCGGGTTGACGATGACCGCCGGCACGCCCTCGTCGCGCACCAGCGCCAGCACCGCCTGTTCGGCGCGGTATTTCGATTTCTTGTAGGTGCCGATCACGGTCTCCTCGGAAACCGGGGTCTCCTCGTCGCCCGGCGTGCCGTCGGCGGTCAGGCCGAGGGCGGCGACGCTGCTGCAATGCACGATGCGCTCGGCGCCGGCGGCGTGGGCGGCGCGCAGCAGGGCCACGGTGCCGTCGACATTGGCGCGCAGCATCGCCGCCGGGTCGGGCACCCAGATGCGGTAGTCGGCGGCGACATGCAGCACGTAGCGGCAGCCGGCGACGGCGCGGGCGAGCGAGGCGGAGTCGGCCAGGTCGCCCTCGGCGATTTCCACATCCAGCCCGGCGAGGTTGCGGCGGTCGTTGCCCGGCCGGGCCAGCGCGCGCACGCGGTGGCCGCGGGCCAGAAGCGCGCGCGCCACTGCCGAGCCGACGAAGCCGGTGGCGCCGGTCAGTAGGGTGGGGGAAAGGGTCACGCGCGAGGCCACGTCCTGGGGGAGGGCCTGTATAGCGGCGGTCGCGGCCGCGACCAATCCGCCTCAGCGCGGCGCCAGCGTGGCGACGAAACCGGCGGCGTCGTCCAGCACCGGCGAGCGGCTGCGGAACAACTCGGAAAAGCCGAGCACGATGCCGATATGGCCGATG
>JBBQOT010000313.1:0-4520 GCA_038331165.1 Acetobacterales bacterium | reverse complement strand
ATTTCTATGGCGCGACCACGACGCCGGCGGGGCTGGAGGATGTGAGCCGGTTTCCGCACCTGCTGGCCGAGATGCTGCGGCGGGGCTGGTCGGAGGCGGCGGTGGCCGGGCTGGCCGGGGGGAACTTCATCCGGACCTTCCGCGCGGTGGAGCGCGAGGGGGTGCGGCTGCGCAACAGCGTTGCGGTGCCGTATGGGACGGTGCAGACTATCGACGGGGTGGGTTGACCTGGGGTGCTGGGTGTCGTTCAAGGCACCCGGCGAGCCTGTAGCTCAGTTGGTAGAGCACCGGACTTTTAATCTGGTGGTCGTGGGTTCGATTCCCACCGGGCTCACCATTTCACTATCGTTTTGAGGCAAGGTCAGGGCTCTGCCCTGGACCCGCTGGGGCCGGCGGCCCCAGACCCCCATCACTGTACGAAATGATCGACGGGATGTGCGGCGTTGGTCAGTCGAGCAGGGTACATTTTTTGCCCGATGCGCCCGACAGCATGCCGTCGGCCTCCTTGTAGTGGCGTGCCCGCAACGGGCCGTTGGCGTGCGCGATAAAGGCCGCTTCATCGCGGTAGACCACGTAGATGAGAACTTTCGTGGGGTCGGCTTGCGGGCGCAAGACATCAATGCGCAGCGTTCCCGGCTCATCCTTGAGGCACCGGGTGCGGTGGATTTGGAGCAGCGGCATGTACTCATCGAGTCGTGCCGGAGCGACATCGAGTTCTACGATCAGGGCGATTTTGCTCATGCTCGAGGTCCTCCAACAGATGGGGTCTGGGGCGACGCCCCAGCGGGTTTGAGGGCAGCGCCCTCGCCTTCCTATGCTTTCCGGATGAACTCCACTCCGCCCATCCACGGCAGCAGCGCCGAGGGAACACGGATAGTGCCGTCGGCTTGTTGGTGGTTTTCCATCACGGCGATGAGGGCTCGACCGACGGCGACGCCGGAGCCGTTGAGGGTGTGGACGAAGCCGCCCATTTTGGCGTCGGGGTTACGGAAGCGGGCGTTCATCCGGCGGGCCTGGAAGTCGCGGGTGTTGGAGCAGGAGGAGATTTCGCGCCAGGCTTGCTGGCCGGGCAGCCATACCTCCAGGTCGAAGGTGCGGGCGGCGCCGAAGCCGGTGTCGCCGCTGGACAGCAGGACGCGGCGGTAGGGCAGTTCGAGCATCGCCAGGATGCGTTCGGCGCAGGCGGTCATGCGTTCCTGTTCGTCGGCGCTGTGGTCGGGGTGGGTGATGGAGACCAGCTCGACTTTGCGGAACTGGTGCTGGCGCAGCATGCCGCTGGTGTCGCGGCCGGCGGCACCGGCTTCGCTGCGGAAGCAGTCGGAGAGGGCGGTGAGGCGGATGGGGAGGCGGGCTTCGGGGAGGATTTCGCCGGCGACGGTGTTGGTGAGCGGGATTTCGGAGGTGGCGATAAGCCAGCGCCCGTCGGTGGTGCGGAAGCTGTCCTCGGCGAATTTGGGGAGTTGGTTGGTGCCGAACATGGTGGCGTCGTTCACCAGGAAGGGCACGGTGTGCTCGGTGTAGCCGTGCTCGGTGGTGTGGGTGTCGAGCATGAACTGGCCGAGGGCGCGTTCGAGGCGGGCGAGCGGGCCGCGCAGGATGGTGAAGCGGCTGCCGGCCATTTTGGCGGCGGTTTTGAAGTCCATCATGCCGAGGGCTTCGCCGAGTTCGAAATGCTGTTTCGGTTCGAAGCCGAGGTCGCGGGGTTCGCCGACCTGCTTGAGCAGCTTGTTGGCGGTTTCGTCGGGGCCGTCGGGCACGTCGGGGTCGAGGATGTTGGGGATGGCGGCCAGGGTGTCGAAGATGGATTTGTCGAGGGTGGCGACCTGTTTTTCCAGCGCCTCCATCTCGGCGCGTTTTTCGACCACGGCGGCTTCGAGGGCGGCGCTGTCTTCGCCGTTGCGGCGGGCTTCGCCGACGCGCTTGGACAGGGCGTTGCGGAAGGCCTGGATTTCCTGCAGGGCGGTTTGGGCGGTGCGGCGTTCGGTGTCGAGCGCCAGGATGGCGGCGGCGGCGGGGGGCAGGTTGCGGCGGGCGATGGCGGCGTCGAAGAATTCCGGCGCTTCGCGGATGGTGCGGATGTCGTGCATGGGTTTGGTCCCCGTGTGCGGCGGCAGGAAGCGTGGGTCCTTCGCTCGGCTCAGGATGACGCGCTGCAGAGTGGGTGGGTCTGGGCGGCGGCCCCCCTCCGGCTCCCGCCGTGGAGGACGGGGGGAGAGAAGATTGGGGGGGAAAGTTTTTTGGTTCTTTTTTTCAAAAAAGAACGTTCTTGCTTGCGAACGTCACGATCGCGCGGCGGCGGCCAGGCCGGCGGCGGGGCTGGTGAGCGGGGCGCCTCTGGTGCACAGCGCGGCGGCGGCGGCCATCGAGGCCTGGGCGAAGGCGACGACGTCATGACCCTGGGCGTAGAGCTTGTCGGCGGCTTCGGCGACCAGGCGGTGGTAGGCGGGGAGGTCGCCGGCGCGGAATTCATCCCAGGCGCCCGGGGCGATGTGCATTGAGATCTTGACCTCGGTGCCGTCGGCAACGCGTTCGAACAGGGCGCGGGTGGGCTCGACGGTGGTCTGCACGGCGCAGAGCACGGCCACCCTGCCCTTACCGGCGGCGGCCTTGGCGATGGCGGCGCTGGCGAGCGCGCCGTCGACGCGCAGCACCGGCACAGGGGCGAGCAGGTCGGCGCGCTCGGCGGCGGGTCCGACGGTGGAGCAGGTGAGCAGGACGGCATCGGCGCCCTTGGCCAGTTCGCCCAGCAATTCGGCGGCTTCGTCGCGGATGGCGTCGGTGAGGCCGCCCGCAGATTCGGCCCGCTTCAGCAGGTCGGCGCGCACGTGATGCGACAGCGTGACACCCGGCAGAGACGCGGCGGCGGCCTCGAGAACGGCGATGTTGCTGTCCACGGTGTGCAGGCAGGCGATGCGCATCAGGCAGCGTCCTCTTCGACGGGTTTGGGTTCGACGAGTTTGGCGGCGTAGATGGACAATTCGTACAGTGCCATCAGCGGCAGGGCGAGGCCGATCTGGCTCATCGGGTCGGGCGGGGTGAGGATGGCGGCGGCGACGAAGATGCCGACGATGGCGTAGCGGCGGGCCTTGCGCAGGCCCTTGGACGAGACAATGCCGACCTTGGCCATGAGCGACAGGGCGACGGGCATCTGGAAGGCGATGCCAAAGGCGAAGATGAGCTTCATGACGAGGTCGAGGTATTCGCCGACCTTGGCTTCAAGCTGGATCGGCACGCCGCCGGCGACAGCGGGGGTTTCGAAGCTGACGAAGAACTTGAAGGCGGCGGGGAAGACGAAATAGTACGCCAGCGCGGAGCCGGCCAGGAACATCACAGGCGAGGCGATGAGGAAGGGCGCGAGGGCGCGCTTTTCGCTGCGGTACATCCCCGGGGCGATGAACAGCCAGACCTGGTGGGCAATGATCGGGAAGGAGATGAAGGCGCCGCCGAAGAAGGCGACCTTGAGGTAGGTGAAGAACGCCTCGGTCAGCGCGGTGAAGATGAGGCGCCGGGGCTCGCCGCCCGATTGGGCCACCAGGATGTCGACCAGGGGCTGGGCCAGGAAGGCGTAGATTTGGGTGGAGACGAAGTAGCAGCCGAAGACGGCAACCACCAGCGTGCCCATGGCCCACATCAGCCGCGTGCGAAGCTCGACCAGGTGGTCGAGCAGCGGCATCGGCTTGTCGTCGATGACGTCTTCCGGCGGTTCGATCTTTGCCACTTCGGTCACCTGGGTTTGCGCTAGAGGCCGAGGTGCGGCCGGTGGGTGGTGGGCGGGAGGAAGTCGGGCACGGGCGTGGGGTGGGCGATGGCCGGTGGGATGAAGGCGGGAGTGAGGTCTTCCGGTTCGGGTGGCAGCAGGTCGGCGGTGGTGACCGGGATCGGGTCCTCAAGCGCGGGCAGGTCGAAGGGGAGCGGGTCGGTGCCCGATGGGGTGCTGGGTAGCGGTTGCGGGGTGTTGGAGGTGTCGAAGGCGGAGCGGATGCTGCCGTCCTTGTCGATTTCCTTTTCCAGCGCGCCCTTGATGTCGAAGTTGCGGATTTCGTTGATCTGGTTGCGCACTTCGTTGAGGTTGGCGTCCTTGACCATGTCGTCGACATGGGTTTGGAACTCGCCGGCCATGCGGCGGGCTTTCTTCACCATTTCCCCGACTGCCTTGATGGCGCCGGGCAGGTCCTTGGGGCCGATGACCAGCAGGGCCACCACGCCGATGACGGCGAGTTCGGACCATGCGAAGTCAAACATGGGTAAAACCGGTCATGCGCGGCGGGCAGGCCATGGGGCGATCTGCTAGCAGGAAACCGGTCGAGTGGGAAACCGTCGCGGCGTCATGTGGCAGGTGGCTTGGGCGACGGCACATCGGGGTCAGGCGGCGATGCGTTTGCCGGTTCGGGGGCCAGCATCGCGGGCTCCACCAGCAGGTCTTCGCGGCGCGGCAGGTCGCGCAACTGTTGCAGGCCGAACTGGGAGAGGAAGGCCGGGGTGGTGCCCCACAAGGTGGGCCGGCCGGGGGTTTCCTTGCG
>JBBQOT010000312.1:0-4522 GCA_038331165.1 Acetobacterales bacterium | reverse complement strand
CAGTGACTACACCAAGGCGGCGCTGCGCGCGGTGCAGGACGCGCTGCACCATTCCTCAATGAGCCTGATCGGCTCGCTGGGGCTGGACATCCACAAGATGCAGGTGGACGTCACGATCGGCGTGCAGCAGCCCGCACAGGTGGATGCCGAGCGGGTGCGCGCCTCGCTGCCCTATGGCGTGGTGACGGTGAAGGTGGTGAAGGGCGGGCTGGATGTGGTTGGCGCCAAGGACACCGCGGTGATCGCCAATGCCGGGATTGTGGTGTCGCTGGAGGTGCCGCAGTACGGGTAGGCGACGGCGTTATGCCAAGCGGTTTAATGATTGATACCAACCACCGAAAACATTGACTCATCATTAGCCAAGCATGGGGCTTCGCCCCAAACCCCAGCAGGGGCCAAGCCCCTGCACCTTAACCGTAAGAAAACGAATGGGTTTCCAAAGGCCGTCGGCCTTTGGAAACCCATTTATTTTCATATATTTAAGGTCCAGGGGCTTGGCCCCTGGTGGGTCCAGGGCAAAGCCCTGGCCTTGCTTGGCCATGGGTCGCTCTAAACCGTGGTTGGTATTACGCCCAATCCACCCGCGTATGGTTCATCGCCGCCCGCGCGGCGTGAAAGCTGTAGAACAGCAGCCCCACGCCGAGGGTGACGATGCAGATCACCAGCCAGCGCGCCAGTTCGCCGGTGCTCTTCTCCACGTCATAGTCGCAGACCAGCCGCCCCACCGTTCGGCCGTCGGCGTCCACCAGTTCAACGCTGTTGATGACCTGGCGGAAGAAATGCCCCGCCACCACCAGCCAGCCCAGGCCGAGGGTTGCCACCGACACCGCCAGCCAGACCAGGAAATCCGGCCACACCTTCGACAGGTCCAACCGGCTGTGCAGGCGCAATCCCGTCAGTGCCGCAACGTTCATGACGCATTCCCCCTGTTATCGACAGCGGAACATGCTGCGCGGGCGCCGTTCCTGCCTTGATCCTGGTCAACGTCGGCCGAACAGCTTCTCGATCTCGGCGCGCGACAGCTTGAGATAGGTCGGCCGGCCGTGGCTGCAGGTGGCGGCGCGCGGGGTGGCTTCCATCTGGCGCAGCAGCGCGTCCATTTCCGGCCCGCCGAGCCGGCGGCCGGCGCGGATGCTGCCGTGGCAGGCCAAGCGCGCCAACACGGCATCCAGCTTGGTCGCCAGTGCCAGCCCCTCGCCCATCTCGGCGAACTCGTCGGCCAGGTCGCGCAGCAGCGGCCCTGGATCGGGCGCGCCCAGGGCCGCCGGCATCGCCCGTACCAGCACCGCCCCGGGTCCGAACGCCTCGATTTCCAGCCCCAACCGCTCCAGCGCGTCCGCATGGGCCAGCAGTCGCGCCGCATCGCCCGCCGGCATGTCCACCACCGCCGGCAGCAGCAGGGCCTGGCGCCGCACCTCGCCGCCCAGCAATTGTGCCCGCAACGCCTCATGCGTCAGCCGCTCATGCGCCGCGTGCTGGTCGACCAGCACCAGCGATCCGTCGGCGGCGACCGCGAAGATGTAGGGATCCAGAACCAGCGCCACCGGCGCGCCCAATGGGAACTCGGTGGGCGGGAGCTCCGCCACGCCGCCGTTGAACGGCCCATGCATCGCGTCCGGCGCCGCCGACATCACGCGCGCCGCAGGGCCGACCTGCATCGGCAACCGCGCTTCGGCGAACCCCATGCGCGGCGCCGGCACATAGGACGACGACCGGCCCGGCGCCCGCGACAGTCCGCTATGCGACGCCAGCCCCGTTGGATCGCGGATCGGCAGCACCACCTGCGGTGCCGCCATCCCCGCCGCCCCGGCCGCCAGCGCCCGACTCAGGGTTGAAATCACCAACCCCCGCACGGCGTCCGGCGCGCGGAACCGCACCTCGGCCTTGGCCGGATGCACATTCACGTCCAGCGCCTCGGCATCGATCGTGAGGAACAGCGCCACGATCGGGTGCCGGCCATAGGCGATCACGTCGCGATAGGCCACCCGTACCGCCGTGCGCAGCACCGGGTCGGCGACCGGCCGCCCGTTCACCACCAGTGCCTGCGCCGCCATGGTGGCGCGGGTCACTGTCGGCGCGGCGATGAAGCCGCTCAGCATCATTTCGCTGCCATCCACATCCATCCGCCGGCCGTCGATGGCGATCAGCGCGCCGGCAGCCTCTGGCCCGAACAGGGCGGCTACCCGCGCCGCGCGGTCCTGCGCCGGCAGGTCGAAGATTGCCCGCCCGTCGCTCTCCAGCCGGAAGGCCACGTGCGGGGCGGCCATGGCGAGGCGGCGGACCGCGGCCTCGGCGGCGTCGGCCTCGGCGCGCGGCGATTTGAGGAATTTGCGGCGGGCGGGGGTGGCGAAGAACAGGTCGGCGACCACCACGCGGGTGCCCGCCGCGCCGGCCGAGGGCGCGACCGTACCGACATGCCCGCCTTCGATGGCGATAGTGTGGGCGCTGTCGCCGTTTCGCGGTCTTGACGTGATGGCCAGACGTGCCGCCGCCCCGATGCTCGGCAGCGCCTCGCCGCGGAAGCCCAGCGTGTCGATGCGCACCAGATTGTCGTCGGCCAGCTTGGAGGTGGCGTGACGCTGCACGCACAGCGCCAGCTCGTCTGCCGTCATGCCGAACCCATCGTCCTCCACCTCGATGCGCGTGATGCCGCCGCCGTCGATGGCGACCGCGATGCGCGTCGCCCCGGCATCGAGCGCGTTTTCAACCAGTTCGCGCACTGCCGCCGCCGGCCGCTCGATCACCTCGCCGGCGGCGATGCGGTTGACCGTTGCCTCTGGCAGCAGGCGGATGCGGCCCGCATGGGTCATGGCGCGCGCATCACCCCGCGCGCAGGGCGTGGAAGCGGGCGATCAGGGCGGTGGTGGAAGGGTCGTGCGGTGCCGCGGCGCCACCGGACAGTTCGCGGTTGATGCCGCCGGCCAGCATTTTGCCCAGTTCGACGCCCCATTGGTCGAAGCTGTTCACGCCCCACAGGCAGCCTTGCACCGCCACCTTGTGCTCGTACAGCGCCACCAGCCGGCCGAGCGTGTGGGCGTCGAGGCGGCGGAACAGGATCGTGGTGCTGGGGCGGTTGCCGGTGAAGACGCGCTGCGGGGCAATGGCCGTGATACTGGCGGCATCGGCGCCGGCCTGGCGCATCTCGGCCTCGACGGCGGCGCGGGTTTTGCCGGCCAGCAGCGCCTCGGCCTGGGCCAGCGCGTTGGCGGCCAGGATGCGGTGAGCGCCGTCGCGGTCGTGGTCGGGGCATGCGGCGAGCAGGAAATCGACCGGCACCGGGGTGGTGCCCTGGTGCACCAACTGCATGAAGCTGTGCTGCGCATCGGTGCCGGGCTCGCCGAAGATCACCGGGCAGGTGGCGTGCGGGGCCGGGCTGCCGTCGAGCAGCACCGACTTGCCGTTGCTCTCCATTTCGACCTGTTGCAGGTGGGCGGCGAAGCGATGCAGGCGGGCGTCGTACGGCAGGATGCACTGCGCCCGGTAGCCCATGGCGTTGACATGCCAGATGCCGACCAGCGCCAGGATCACCGGCAGGTTGGCCTCGAACGGCGCGGTGCGGAAATGGGTGTCCATCGCCCAGGCGCCATCCAGCAGGGCGGCGAATTGCGCCCACCCTGCGGCCAGGGCGATCGACAGCCCGACTGCCGACCATAGCGAATAGCGCCCGCCCACCCAGTCGCGGAAGCCGAACACGTGGTCGGTTGGAATGCCGAAAGCCGCGGCGCCGGCGGCGTTGGTGGACAGTGCCACGAAATGCGCCGCCACCGCGGCCTCGCCGAGGGCGCCGGCCAGCCAGGCGCGGGCGGCCGCGGCGTTGGTCATCGTCTCCTGGGTGGTGAAGGTCTTCGACGCCACCAGCACCAGGGTGCGCGCGGGGTCGAGCCGGCGCACCAGCCCGGCGAAGGCGTGGCCGTCGACATTGGACAGGAAGTGGGCGGCCATGATGCCGCCGGAGACCATGGTAAGCGCCTCGGTGACCATGCGTGGGCCGAGATCGGAGCCGCCGATGCCGATGTTCAGCACCGTGGTGAAGCGCTCGCCGGTGGCGCCGCGCAGCGTGCCGTCGTGCACCTGGGCGACGAAGCCCTGCATGCGCGCCCGCTCGGCGGCGGCCAGGCCGCTCGCGTCGTCCTCGCCGCCCGGAAACATCGCCCGCAGCCCGGCGCCGGCGGGGCTACGCAGCGCCATGTGCATCGCCGCCCGGCCCTCGCTGGGGTTCACCATGGCGCCGGCAAACAGCCGCTCGCGGAAGCCGGCGAGCCCCGCCGCCTCGGCCAGCGCGAACAGGGCGGTGCGGCCGGCGGCGTCGATCGCGGTCTTCGACCAGTCGAGCGTGAGGTCGTCGAGCGTGGCGGTGAAGTGCCGCGCGCGGTCGGCGTCAGCGGCGAATAGTGCGCGTATATCATCGGCACCCGGCCGGGCGGCCAGCGCGGCGAGGCGGGACCATGCCTGAGAGAGCTGCGTCGCGGCGGGCGAGTCGTTGGCCATGGCGCAGCTTACCGCACGACGAGGTGCCGCCAAA
>JBBQOT010000311.1:0-4527 GCA_038331165.1 Acetobacterales bacterium | reverse complement strand
ACCTGGGTGCGGCCCGACGCGCCAGCGGTGCCGCAACTGGCGGTGATCGGCGCGGCGTTCTTTGTTATCGGGCTGCCGTCCAACCTGGCGTGGGCATTGCTGGGCGTCGGCGCCGCGCACTTTCTGGGCCGCGGCCCGCGCATGCGCTCCTTTGACATCGCCATGGCGTTGCTGCTGGTCGCCTCGATGCTGCCGATCGCGCTGGAAGGCTGAGCGCCGGGGTGGCACACTGGGCCCGACCAGTGGAGGACATGGGATGGCGACCGTCTTGACCGAAACCGGCACCTTCGCGGTGCCATCCGGGGCCGGGCTGCTGCTCGCCCCGGGCGATGCCAAGCGCGTGACCGGCTGGGCGTTGAAGCCCGAGGGCATGTGCCGCGACGATCTGTGCGTGAAACTGACGGGTGCGATGCAACACGGCGGGCACATCGATGTGGCGGCGTTCTGGCGCCAGCTCGGCAACCCGGTGGCAAACGACCGTGCCGGCGAAACCTGGGTGCTCGGCACTGCGCCGGAAGCGCGCAACGCCGCACTCGAAGGTTTGCAGGCGCCTGATTTCGAACTCCCCGATCTCACCGGCAAGCTGCACCGCCTGTCCGACTATCGCGGGCAGAAAGTGTTCCTGACCACCTGGGCGTCCTGGTGAGGCTGCCGGCTTGACCTGTCCGTGTGGCAGGATTTGCAGGATTGCCTCTTCGACGCCCCGTTCACCGTCATCGCCGTCGCCGAGGAGGGCCGCGGTCCCGAACAGGCGCGCCCCTGGATCGAGCAGGCACGGCCTGGCTATCCCTGCCTGATCGACAGCGACCACCGCGTGTCGGCGCTGTACGGCATGGTCAACGTGCCGCAATGCGTCTGGATCGACGAGCGCGGGGTGATCGTGCGCCCGCCGGAAACCGCCGGATCGACCGACCATTTCCGCCGCATGGACATGGCAACCCGCACCATGGCGCCGGAACTGGTGGAGGCACGGCTGGCCGCCCGCGCCGCCTATTTCCAGGCAGTGCGCGACTGGGTGCGCACTGGCAAGCACGCGCTGCCCGGCGATGCCGCGCGGGCACGGTTGCCGGTCATCACCGCGGCGATGGCGCAGGCCGATGCGCTGTTTCGGCTGGCGTTGCATCTGCGGCGCTTGGGCCAGGATGGCGAGGCGGCGGAACACTTCGCCGAGGCCAGCCGGTTTCATCCGGATTCCTGGAGCATGTTCCGCGATTCGCAGGTGCTGGAACCCTCGGGCTTCGCCGGTGGCGCGGCGTTTTGGGAGCGGGTGAACGCGCTGGGCGACAAGCCGTACTATCCACAGCCGGTGTTGTGAGCCGCACCGGCCGCTGTCACTGCGGCGCCGTCCACTATGCGGTGGGCGGCGCCTTCGCCTATGCGCTGAACTGCCACTGCTCCAACTGCCGGCGCACCACCGGGGCGGCGTTCAAGCCGTTTGCCGGCATTGCGCGCGCGCTTGTGACGGTGGTGGAGGGGGCGGACGGGCTGTTGCTGGTGGGCAAGGCGGAGAACAACGACACGCATTGTGCGCGGTGTGGGTCGCTGGTGTTCTCGGTGGTGCGCGATGGGGCCTTCGTGCATGTCGCGCTGGGGACGCTGGAGGGGGAGCCTGGGATTCGGCCCTCGGCGCATATCTTCGTGGGGTCGAAGGCGGTCTGGTTCGAGATCACCGATGGGCTGCCGCAATACGATCGGTTTCCGCCATAGCTGGGCGTGGGAGCCGGTATGGAGACAGAGAGCGGCCACAAAGACACGAAGGCACGAAGGAGCAAGGCAAGGGAGAGGCGTCGTTTGAATTCGAGCGACGCCCTGCCTCAACCCTTCTCTGTATCTTCGTGTCTTTGTGCCTTTGTGGCCGCTTGCTTACCTACCTTAGCCCAGGCTAGCCCCCGTACAACCCCGCCTGGCGCGCCCGCACCTTGATCAGCGCCACCAGCAGTTCCAGCGTCGGCAGCGTCACGCCCACCATCTCCGCCAGTTCCAGCGGCGTGGTATACAGCGCATCCACCTCCATCGGGCGGCCGGCCATCAGGTCTTGCAGGATCGACGGCCGGTGGCCCAGCACGCGATTGCCGGCGACCACGCGGTCCTGGTCGATCGCCACGCTGCGGCCCATTGCCGCGATCAGCGCCGCGACCTCGGTCATCACCAGGCGCGAGGTGGCGACCAGCGCCTCCTCCACGTGGGTGTCCTTCACCGGGGCGGTGGTCAGCACGCACATCGGCCCGGCCGACAGGTTGAACGACAGTTTCTCCCAGATCACGTCGCGGATTTGCGGCGCGATATCCAGCCGCAGCTTGCCCGCCGCGAACGCCATCGCCAGCAGGTCGAGCCCCGGATGCGGCTGCCCGTCTGGCGCGCCGACCACGCAACCGCGTGCGGCACCGGCACTCATCTTGATCACGCCCGGCTCGGGCACCGAACTGGCCGGCCATGCGATGCCGCCGATCAGGCGGTGCGCGCCGACGGCGTGGCGGAGCGCGTCGTTCGGGTCCAGCCGCGGCAGGCTGCGCCCGTCCAGCGCGCCGCCATGGCCCATGAAATACCACCACGGAATGCCGTTGGTCAGGAACGCCACCGGCGTGTCGTCGCGCAGCAAAGGCGCGAGTTGGCCGGCGATGGAGGGCAGGGATGGGGCCTTCACGGTGACGATCACGCCATCCTGCGGGCCGAGGTCGGCCGGGTTGTCGCTGGCCGCCACCTGCACGGTGTAGCGGTCGTCGGGCAGTTCCAGCGTCAAGCCGTTCTGCCGGATCGCCGCCAGATGCGCCCCGCGTGCCACCACCGAGACCTCGACGCCCCCTTTGGCCATCGCAGCCGCCAGCCAGCCGCCGATCGCTCCCGGCCCGTAGACGCAAATTTTCACGCGCATCGCCCCGTTCTTGTAGGGCGCAATGCTGCCCGACCCTCCGGCCCCGGGCAACCGCTGGCTTTACGCCGCCCCGCCGACGCCCTTACGGTGCGGGCTGGATCAGCACGGAGCCCGCCATGAACGCCATCTCGGACCTCGGCGCCAATGCCGGCCTGAAGGAACGGCTGCGCTTTCGCGCCGGCGCCTATACCGGGCAGACCGCCGGGCTCGCGCCGGGCAATGTCCAGGCCAACCTGGCGATCCTGCCCCGCGCGCTGGCGCATGATTTTCTGCGGTTTGCCCAGGCCAATCCGAAGCCCTGCCCGGTGCTGGCGGTGTCCGAACCCGGCGATCCCCGCCTGTTCGCCCTGGCGCGCGAGCTCGACATCCGCACCGATGTGCCGCGCTACCGCGTGTGGCGCGACGGGGTGCTGGTGGACGAACCGACCGACATCGCCGCGATCTGGCGCGACGACCTGGTGACGTTTGCCATCGGCTGTTCGTTCAGCTTCGAGGAGGCGTTGATCGAGGACGGCATCGACGTGCGCCACATCACCTGCGGTTCCAACGTGCCGATGTACCGCACCAACATCCAGACCACGCCAGCCGGGGTGTTCCACGGGCCGCTGGTGGTCTCGATGCGCCCGCTGAAGCCGGCCGATGCCATCCGGGCGATCCAGATCACCTCGCGGTTTCCCTCGGTGCATGGGGCCCCGGTGCATATCGGCCTGCCGGAAGCGATCGGGATTGCCGACATCAACACGCCCGACTATGGCGACGCGGTGCCGATCCGGCCGGGCGAACTGCCGGTGTTCTGGGCCTGTGGCGTGACCCCGCAAGCGGTGATCGCGCAGGTGAAGCCGGAGTTCTGCATCACCCACGCACCTGGCTGCATGCTGATCACTGACCTGCGCAACAGCAACCTTGCCAGCCTCTGATGGATATGCTGGCTGCCCGGCGCGCCTTGATTGATCGTATCGAGGTGCTGGTGCAGGAGGAGGTCGGCCGCAATATCGCGCACCTCTGCGCCGCTGCGCGCGGGGGGCTGTGGGCGATGGCGTCGGCCATTGCCGCATCGCCCGCGCCCGTGGTGGGCGTGATCACCGGCTTTTTTGTGCCCCGCGCCGCCCCGCCGGCCGCCGAGACCGACGGGCCGATTGGGGCGGCATTGCTGATGCGCGCCCTGTCGGCGGCCGGCGTTTCCTGCCGCTTGGCCACCGACGCGCCCTGCCGGGCAACCTGCGCCGCGGCCCTGGTCGGCGCCGGGGTCGGCGATCTGCCGATGGATGTCGTGGCGCTGGGGGCGGCGCTCGATCCGCTGGTGGCGGCGTGGCAAGCCGCCGGGGTTACCCATGCGCTGTCGATCGAGCGCTGCGGCCGGGCCGCCGATGGCCGTCCGCGCAACCTGCGCGGCGTCGATATCGGCGATTTCACCGCGCCGATGGATGATTTGTTCCTCGGCGGAAGCTGGGAAAAACTCGCCATCGGCGACGGTGGCAACGAGATCGGCATGGGCGCCCTGCCGCGCGCCATGATCGCGCAGGACGTGGCGCACGGCGACAGCATCGCCTGTGCCACGGCCGCCGATCACCTGCTGGTGGCCGGGGTGTCGAACTGGGGCGCCTGGGGACTGATCGCCGCCCTGGCAGTGCTGCGCGCCGACTGGCAGGCCGCGA
>JBBQOT010000310.1:0-4547 GCA_038331165.1 Acetobacterales bacterium | reverse complement strand
CTTTTTCTGAAGATGATACAACATGTCCCTCGCCCCGCCGTCACCTGCGTGGTGGCGCGCCCCATTCCGCTGGTGCTTCGCGCCCAATCACCCGGCACGCCCCGTCGCTCCCGCCAACCGGGAGCATGGTGCCCTGCGCATCGCCACGTCCGCGCTGCCGGTCATTGCTTGCACGCCAGCCAGCGCCTGCACGCGCCGCCACGCCCGCGCACCCGGTATCTGCGCCCACACCGGCGCGCGCGTCGCGCCCACCATCGCCCGCGTCCCCGCGGTGCCGCCCTCGCCGAGTCCACGTCTCATCCCAACTGCCGTACGAGTCACGTCTCCGTCCCTTCGCCCCTGCGTAAGCGACCGGATCACCCGCTCTCGTCCCCACGCTTCAAAAATGGGCAATGGCAGCAGTGCATTCCCGCGCTCATAATATTACGATAACGGAACAAAAGCCCGATTGCGCCAATTTCCGCCCGCCCCGCAACCTCGGGCGTCTTCCCCCCAGGGAGAACATCCATCACCACCCCAGCAAAAGCCCCCAACCCATCGGTGCGGCAGGCTGTCAATCCTTCGGCAGCGGCCAGCGGTCGAGATAGGATTGGTATTCCGGCTCCACATCCACCTGCATGGTCGCCAGGAAGCGCACCACCGCGCAGTAGAAAGCGATGGCGATCACCAGGTCGGTCAAATGCTCGGTGGTAAAGTGGGCTTTCAACTCCGCGAAGGTGGCCTCGGTTGCCGCACCCTGCACGGTGATCTCCCGCGCCGCACGCAACACGCTGCGTTCCACCGTGCCGAGGCCGCTGGGCTTGCCCGCGGTGTCGTCGATCAGTCCCTGAATGTCGGCATCGGTCACGGCGAAATCATGGCCGATCTTGACGTGGTGCGACCATTCATACGGCGACCGCGCCAGCCAGCCGACCTGCAGGATCGCCAGCTCGCGCAGCCGTCCATCGAGGGTGGATTTGTTGCGGATATAGCCGCCGAGGGTGGAAAAAGCCCGCGTGGCGCCCGGGCTGTGGGTCATCAGCCGGAACAGCGCGATGTCGCGGTCCAGCAGCTTCTGGTCCTCGGGCGCGAGGTCGGATTGGCTGCGATAAGGCAGGCGGGCCATGCGGTTGCTCCTGGCGACACGATCTTGCGAGGTAGCATAGAATGGCTTTCAGTGACTGCACCATCGGCATGCGGAGCGGAATTGCACGTGGACGGAACCAGGATTTCTCACACCCCCCATGTCGGCGAACCCGTGCCCACCCTGGCCGCGGCGGCAACCGTGCTGCGCACCCCCTGTGGCGCAGGACACATGGTATGGCGGCGTTGGGGCGAAGGTTCGCCGCTGGTGCTGCTGCACGGCGGAACCGGGTCATGGCGGCACTGGGCCGGCAACATCGCAGAACTGTCGAAGCACCATCAGGTGTTCGCCGCCGACGCCCCGGGCCTGGGCGATTCCGACATGATGCACACCGAGCCCGAGATCACGCCCGAGAGTGTCAGCGCCATCGTGGCCGAGGGGCTGGCACGGATCCTGCCCGCGGACGCGCGGTTCGACATCATGGGGTTCTCGTTCGGCGCGATGGTGGCCACGCACGTGGCCGCGATGCACGGGCGCCGCGCGCGCTCGCTGACCATCGTCGGGCCGGCGGCGCTGGGCTTCACCCGCCCGGCAGTGCCGCTGGAGAAAGTGCGCAACAAGCAAGGGGTGGAGCGCACCGAGGCAAATCGGAAAAACCTCGGCATGTTCATGTACGCCGATCCCAGCCGCATCAGCGAGGAGGCAGTGGCGATCCAGGACTGGAACACCGTGCACGCGCGGTTCCGCAGCAAGGGTTTCGCCGGTTCGACCTCGCTGCGCGATGCGGCGGGGCGGGCGACGGCACGGCTGACGGCGGTGTGGGGCGATGGCGATATAACCTCGTTCCCGTCGATCGAGGCCCGGATGGAGTCGCTGCATCTGGCGCGGCCGGATGCGCGGTTGCGCGTGATCAAGGGCGCCGGGCACTGGGTGGCGTACGAGGCGGCCGACGAGTTCAACGCGCTTGCCTTGGACATTCTGCGCGAAGCCGAGGCTGGGGCCTGAACAGCCGCCGTGAAGCATGACCCATCTTTAGGCAACGCCCTGGCCTCGCCTTCTGCCAAAGACCAATCACAAGTCTGCCTGCCATGAGACTGGCGCGGCGGCGGCACCGGCTGCTCGCCCTCGCTGACTTGACCGAGATTGCCGGCGTGAGGCCTCAGAGGTTCAGCTTCAGCAGGAAGCCGTTGATGGCGTCGGCCACCAGCGCCGGGGTCTGCACCGCCATGAAGTGGCCGCTGTCGAGCGCCTGGAACGTGGCGCCAGGGATGGCGTGTGCGATCGGTTCCACCAGCGCCGGCGGGCGCAGCTTGTCGTGAATACCGGCGAGCAGCAGCGCGGGGCAGGCGATCTTGCCGTAGTCGGGTGCCAGGTTGGTTTCGACCAGCATGCGGTAGATGGCGGCATAGCTGTGCGGATCGTTGGCGATCCATCGGGCGCGGAATGCGCGATAATGCTCAGAGTTGTGGCGCACCTCGGGCGGATAGGAGTTGGCGAAGCTTTCTTCCACCACGGCCGCCATGCCGGATTTCTGCGTGGCTTCGGCGCGGGCCAGCGTGGCGGCGCGGCGTTCGGGCGGGATGCCGGTGGCCGGCCCCATGGCGATCAGGGCGGCGGTGGCCGCTTCATGGCGCAGTGCGAAGGTCATCGCGATGCCGCCGCCGACCGCACAGCCGGCGATTGCTACCTTGCCCGCGATGCCCAACGCGGCCAACAGCGCGGCGATGTCGTCGGCCATCAGGGCCATGGTGGGCGTGGCGGAGAGTTTTTCCGATTGCCCGGCCCCGCGGGTGTCGAAGGTCACCACCCGGCGATGCGCGGCCAGGGCGGGCAGCACATGGTCCCAGCTATCGAGCGTGCCGCCCATTTCATGCACCAGCACCAGCGTGGCCGGGCCACCACCGGTGACCTCGTAGCGCAGCGCCGTGCCGTTCACCTCGATCCACTGCTTCATGTCACGCCTCCGGCAGGTCGATGTCGGGGGCGAGGAGGACGGCGCAATCAGGCGCGAAGGTCAGGGGCGCACCGGTGCGTTCCTGCAACGCTTCGCGCGAGATACCGGGGAGGATTTCGTGCACCAGGAAGCCCTGTGGCGTAACCGACAGGACGGCGATGTCGGTGTAGATGCGCGTGACGCAGCGCACCGCCGTCAGCGGCAGGCTGCACTGTTCCAACAACCGCGGGCCGCCCTTGCGGGTGTTGTGTTCCATCAACACCCAGACGGATTTCGCGTTGGCGGCCAGATCCATGGCGCCGCCGACCAGCGGGCCCTTGTCGGGAATGCGGTTGTCCCAGTTGGCGAGGTCGCCGTTCGCGGCCACTTCGAAGGCGCCGAGGATGGTCACGTCGATATGGCCGCCACGGATCATCGCGAACGATGCCGCGGAATCGATGATCGTGGCCCCGGCGCGCAGGGTCACGCGGCGGCTGCCGGCATCCACCAGGTCGGCATCGGCGGCATTGGCCGAGGCGAGCGGGCCGACGCCGATGATACCGTTCTCCGACTGCACCACCACGTCGAAATCATGCGGCACGTAGTCGGACACGTTCACCGGCATGCCGAGGCCGAGATTGACCACGGTGCCGTCGACGATGTCCTGGGCAGCGCGCCAGGCCATTTGCAGGCGGTTGAGGGGTTTCATCGGCTGCCTCCGGCGACGAGAATGCGATCGACGAACACGCCCGAGAGCTGCACCTGCTCCGGCGGGATCGGCGTGTCGCTGAAGGCACGAACTTCGGCGATGGTCAGCTTCGCAGCCGTGGCCATGGCGGGGCCGAAATTCTGTTGCGCATGGCGAAAGGTCAGGTTGCCCCAGCGGTCGGCGGTGTCGGCGCGGATCAGCGCGGCGTCGCCGATAATGGCCTGTTCCAGCACATAGTCGCGCTCGCCGAAGCGCCGCGTTTCCTTGCCGGTGGCCAAATCGGTGCCGAAGCCTGTGGGGGTGAAATAGGCCGCAATGCCAGCCCCGCCGGCGCGGATGCTTTCAACGAAGGTGCCCTGTGGCAGCACCTCCAGCTCGATCTTCCCAGCCTTGTAGAGCTGCTCGAAGGCGGACAGGCCGCTCTTGTCGTGGCCGCGCGCGGCGGAGCAGATGATCTTGGCCACCATGCCGGCCTCGATCAATTCATGCGTGTTGGCCAGGCGGTGGGCGGCGGAGTTGACCACCAAGGTGAGGTTACGCGGCCCGAGGTCGCGCAGGGCGCGGACCAACTGGTTGGAGAAGCCGGCACCGGCGAAGCCGGAGAGCATGACGGTGGCCCCATCCACGATCCCGGCCACCGCCTCGTCGGCCGTTGCCCTGCGTTTCTCGATCGCCATGCAATTTCCCCCTGCTCGCCTGGGCGGAGTCTAGGCGAGGCAACGTGGCGATGCCAACATGCCGCCTGGATGGAGGAACGCCGGATGGATGATACCGCTCGCATGCTTCTGCACTGGTCGCCGCGCTCGCCCTATGTGCGCAAGGCGGTGATCACGGCACATGAG
>JBBQOT010000309.1:0-4550 GCA_038331165.1 Acetobacterales bacterium | reverse complement strand
GACGCCTGCACCCATCTAGCCGAGCGCGGCTACTGGGAGAGCGTGGCCACGCCGCAGGGCGCACGCACCATCCTGGGTCCCCAATTCCGCATGTCGGCAACGCCGCGGCGGGTACGCCACGGGCCGCCGGCAGTGGGCGACACACTCGGTTTCTCCCAGACGCGCCGGACCGTGCCGCCGCCTGCCGCCCCCCCGCCCGGCACCGGGCCCCTCGCCCGGCTGCGCGTGGTGGAATTAAACACCGCCAGGGCCGGGCCGATGGCCGGGCGGGTGCTCGCCTGGCTGGGCGCCGAGGTGATCCATGTGGAAGCCGCCAGCCGCACCGATTCCTGGCGCATGCACGGCCAGGTGCCCAACCCCACGCGCTTTCCCGCCGACGGCGCCGGCGCCCACCCATGGGACCGCTGCGCGCTGTTCAACTCACAGAACGCCAACAAGCTGTCGCTGGCGCTGGAGATCAAGCAGCCCGAGGCCAAGGCGGCAATGCTGCGCATCCTGGCGAAAACCGATGTCGTGCTGTGCAACTTCACCGCCGGAACCCTCGACCGCATGGGCTTCGGCCACACCCGGCTGAAGCAGATTCGGCCCGACATCATCGTCGCTGAGATGCCGGCCTTCGGCAGCCACGGCCCGCTGTCGCACGCCACCGCCATCGGCCCGTCGATGGAGATGGCCGCCGGCATGGCCGGCATGATCGGCCACCCCGGGGGCACCCCCACGGTGACCGGCCCCACCTATCCCGACCCGATCGGCGCCCTGCATGGCGCCGCCGCCGTGCTGACTGCCCTGCTGCACCGGCAGACAACCGGCGAGGCCCAGCACATCGAGGTGCCGCAGGTCGAGGGCGCCATGCACTACATCGGCGAACACATCCTGGCCGCACTGGCCACCGGCGAAAACCCGCGCCCGCTGGGCAACCGCGTCGCCTGGGCGGCCCCGCACGATGCGTTCGCCACCGCCGGCGACGACCAGTGGATTGCCATTGCCGCCACCACCGACGCCGCATGGCACGCGCTCTGCGGCGCGATCGCGCGGGCCGACCTTGCCACCGATACGCGGCTGAACACGCTGGCCGGGCGAAAAGCCCACGAGGACGAAATCGGCACCGCAGTCGCCGCCTGGGCGCACGCCCAGAACAAGCACGAAGCCGCCGCCCTGCTGCAATCGCTCGGCGTGGCCGCCGCCGCGGTGCATGATGGCGGCGACGGCGCACGCAGCCCATACCTCGCGGCACGCGGCTGGTTCACCGAGCTGGTGCACGCCGATCTCGGCCCCACGGTGCAGGAAGGGTTGCCAATGGCGCTTTCCCGCACCCCCGGCAGCAACCGCTTCGCCGCCCCCTGCCTGGGCCAGCACACCCACGCCATCCTGCGCGACCTCGCCGGGCTGGACGAGGCCGCCATCGCCGCACTCGACGCATCGGGTGCCACTTCCGCCACTCCCCTGTAGGATACCGCCATGCCGCGCGACCGCACCGTTCTCTACGAAGTCGCAGACCACATCTGCACCATCACGCTGAACCGCCCGCAGCAGCGCAACGCGCAGAGCACCGAACTCCTGCACGCGCTCGACGCCGCGATCATCGCCGCCGGCGCCGACCCCGCTGTGCGGGTGATCGTGCTGGCTGGCGCGGGCGACCATTTCTCGGCCGGGCACGATTTGGGCACCGCCGACGAGATGGCGTATCGCGCGGCCAACCCCGCGGCGCCCGGCATTCGCGGCTTCTACGACCGCACCTGGGAGCTTTACGTCGACATGCACCTGCGCTGGCGCAACGTCGGCACGCCAATGATCGCCGCGGTGCAGGGCTATTGCATCTTCGGCGGCTGGATGATCGCCAGCACCGCCGACGTCGTCTTCGCCGCCGACGATGCAATGCTCCACGGCTCGCTGTTCCAGTATTTCTCCGTCCCGTGGGACGTCCATCCCCGCCGCGCCAAGGAAATCCTGTTCCAAAGCAAGTTCGTCGACGCCGCCCGCGCCAAGGAACTCGGCCTGGTGAACCGCGTGGTGCCCCGCGCCGGGCTGATGGCCGAGGTGATGGCCTACGCCGCCGATGTCGCCGCCAACGACCCGCAGCAAATGCGCCTGGTCAAGCGCGCAGTGAACGCGGCGCAGGACACCATGGGCTTCACCGCCGCAATCACCGGCGCGCATAGCCACTACATGCTGACCTGGGCAACCGAGAAAGACCCCGACTTCGCCCTCGCCGTGCCAGGCGGCAAGCGCCGGCCAATGGTCCAGGTGGCGCTCGACCGCTACCGCCGCGATCAGGCGGCGATGGAGCCCAGGCAAGGGGCAGAAGGGCCAGGATAAGATCAGGGGCTTCGCCCCCGAACCCCCACCAAGTGGCCGAGCCCCCTGGACCCTCAAATGAAAGGGGTCTGGGGCCGCCGGCCCCAGCGGGTCCAGGGCAGAGCCCTGGCCTTCCTTACTCACAAGGACAGATTATGCCCGTCACCCGCCTACTGATCGCCAATCGCGGCGAGATCGCCATCCGCATCGCCCGCAGCGCCGCCGAGTTGGGCATTACCACCGTGGCGGTGCACAGCACCGACGACGCGCAATCACTGCATGTGCGCGCCACCGACGCGGTGCGCGCACTCGATGGCATCGGCACGGCGGCGTATCTCGACGCGGCGCAGATCGTGGCGGTGGCCAAGGACGCCGGGTGCGACGCCATTCATCCCGGCTATGGCTTCATCGCCGAGAACGCCGATTTCGCCCGGCTGTGTGCCGCCGCCGGCATTGCCTTCGTCGGCCCGCAGCCCGAGGTGCTCGATCTGTTCGGCGACAAGGCCCAGGCACGGCGCTTCGCCGCGAGCCACGGCGTGGACATCGTCGCCGGCACCGATGGGCCGACCACGCTGGCACAGGCGCAGACGTTCCTGGCCGATCTCGGTCCGGGCGGCGCGATCATGGTCAAGGCACTGGCCGGCGGCGGCGGGCGCGGCATGCGGCCGGTCACCGATGCGGCGCTGCTGCCGGCGGCGTTCGAGCGCTGTGCGGCCGAGGCGCTGTCGGCCTTCGGCCGCGGCGATCTGTATGTGGAACGCCTGTTCGTGCACCCGCGCCATGTCGAGGTGCAGGTGCTGGGCGACGGCACCGGCGCGGTCGCGCATCTGTGGGAGCGCGAGTGCTCGATCCAGCGCGAGCGGCAGAAGATTGTCGAGATCGCACCGGCACCTTTCCTGCACCGCGCGGTGCGCGACCGGCTGCTCGCGGCCGCCGTGAAGCTGGCGGCGGCGGCGAAATACAGCGGTGCCGGAACATTCGAATTCCTGGTGGATGCCGCAATTGAGGGCAACGGCGCGGCCATTGCGTTCATCGAAGCCAATGCGCGCCTGCAAGTCGAGCACACGGTAACCGAGGCGATCACCGGCGTGGATCTGGTCGCCGCCCAGCTCGGCATCGCCGGCGGGGCGAGCCTGGCAAGCCTGGGCCTCACCCAGGCCGACATCCCCGCACCACGCGGCATGGCGCTCCAGGCGCGGGTGAACCTGGAGACCATGCAGCCCGACGGCAGCGTGCGCGGGGCCGGCGGCGTGCTGAGCGCCTACGACCCGCCGAGCGGCCCGGGCGTGCGGGTGGATGGCTACGGCTATGCCGGCTACCGCACCAATCCGCGCTTCGACAGCCTGCTCGCCAAAGTGATCGTGCATATCAGCGGCAACGACTTCGCCCATCTTGCCGCCAAGACAGGGCGCGCTTTGGCAGAGTTCCGCCTGGTCGGCGCTGCGTCGAACATTTCGTTTCTCCAAGCAATCCTGAAACACCCGGCACTGCTGGCCGGGCGCTTGCACACCAACTTCGTCGCCGAGCACATCGCCGCCCTGACCGCCGCCCAGCCCGCGGGAGCCAAGTGGTTCGAACCGGCCGGCGCGGCGGCACAGAAGCGGCCAGGCGCGCGGCTGGAAACGCGCGACCCGCTGGCCATCGTGCACTACGGCAAGGAGAGTGCCGCCACCGAAGCCGACGACGCACCCGGCGACGAGACAATGGGCCCCGAAGGCACGGTGCCGCTGCGTGCGCCGATGCAGGGCACCATCGTGTCGCTGAGCGTGGCCGATGGCGCCACCGTGCGACCGGGGCAGGAGGTGATGGTGATGGAGGCGATGAAGATGCAGCACAGCATCACCGTCGCCACCCCCGGCATCGTGCGCGGCATCGCGGTCGCCGCCGGCGAGACGGTGTTCGAGGGCGCGCCCCTGGCGTTCATGGAGGAACGGCCCGAACTCGGCGGCGCGGTGCAGGCGGCAACCAAGATCGACCTGGACTACATCCGCCCCGACCTGGCCGAGGTGCTTGACCGGCACCGCCGCACACAGGACGCGGCGCGGCCTTGCGCTTCGGGGAAATCGTCGCCGTTGATGGTGCCCAGGCCTAGGATGATGCCGTCGGCTGGGGACTCCTCGACCAGCTGTTCCACGCTGTGGGTGCGCCGGCGGGCGGCAAGGGCGAGCGCGCCGTATTCGACGAAGCTGCCGGGATCGACGAGTTCGCCGATGTTCTCGCGCGCCGTACGCTGGCCGGTGGCCCGCCGGCGCGCC
>JBBQOT010000308.1:0-4554 GCA_038331165.1 Acetobacterales bacterium | reverse complement strand
TCGTAGATTCGCGGTGGTGCTGGCCCCCCTCCAGCTCCCCCCCGAAAGCACGGGGGGAGAGAAGATTCTTGGTGAGCGGATGAAGTTTTTTTGCTTCTTTTTGTTCACAAAAAGAAGATTCTTCCCTACGGCTGTTAGCTGCGCGCGAGCGTGAGGTAGCGCACCGCGAGGGCGATGTCGGCGGCGATTTGGGCGCGGCGTTCTTCGGCGTCTTGTTCGACGCCCCAGAGTTCGGCCTGGAAGAGTTCGTCGAGTTGGGCGGCTTCGGTGGCGGTGGCGGCGTCGAGGGCGCCGTCGGCAATTGCGAGGCCGAGGACGAGGCTGCCGGTTGCGGGGACGATGATGCCGAGTGTGGCCAGGGCGGGGACGGGGTGGGCGGCGACGGCGGCGGCGAGGCCGGCCAGCGCTTTTGGCGGTTGGGCGCGGTGGGAGATGCCGGTGGTGACGTCCAGCCGCGCGCCGTAGCGTGTGTGGGCCCAGTCGAGCCAGGGTTGCCATTGCTGGTGTTGGCGCAGCACCAGGGCGTCGGGTTCCGCGGCGCGGTAGCAGAGCAGGTCGCTTTCGGCGTAGCGGGCGAGTTCGAGGGCGACGGCCTCGGCTTTGGGTGCCACGCGTTCCTGGGCGGTGCCGGCGATGCGGGTGAGGGGGGTGTCGGCGAAGCTCATGTCGCCGCCGTTGGCGCCGCCGGCGTGTTGCCATTCGGCGGCGACGGCCGCGGCCAGTGCCGGGGTGCCGAGCAGCAGCGGGGTACCGCCGGGCAGGCGCATCGGCTTGCCGTCGAGCAGCACCTGCCAGCGGTCGCCAGTGGGAGAAGCCGTGGCGGTGTTCCAGAAGCGCTTCATGGCGGCGGTGGCTTGTCCTATCTGCGGGGCCGGCTGGGCGGGGCGACCAGGTTGGGGCGGGTGTCGCGGCCGGCGGGCATGGGGCCGGCGCGGCCGGAGCGGGCGAGTTCCAGCGCCGCGATGCAGGCATCGGGTGCATCGGGCCGCGCGATGGCGGCGGCGCGGGCGGGGTCGGGCGGGTCGAGCGCCATGCGCGGGTTGGCGAAGCTGCCTTCCAGGCGGGAGGGCACGGTGATCGCCTGGCCCGGGATGCGGATGGAGGAACGCAGGCGCAGGGCGAGTTCCTCGGCGGCGAGGTCGAACCCGCCCTCGGCCTCAAGCAACACGCGGCCGCTTTCCAGGATCATTGCGCCGATTTTGGCTTGGCCGCGTTCGGCATCGAGCCGGGCGGCGAAGCAGCGCAGCCGGGCGAGCGAGCCTATCTGGGTCACCAGGTTCAGCGGCACGCGGGCGGCGCCCATGACATTGGCCAGCGGGTCGAGCAGCAGGCGGCTGTCGATGTCGCCCTCGACGATCGCCAGCCCCAGCCGACCCGACACGGTGGCGGCCAGGGCGCGCGGCGTATCGCCCTCGGCGGTGAGGTCGGCTTCGACTTCCAGCGTGCCGAACAGGTTGTCGCGGCGGCTGGAGGAGGCGAGCAGCGGCTGTACCGGCAGGCCGGGGATGGAGGTGCGCAGGTGCATCGGCGTGCCGCGGGGGGCGTTGGCATCGCTGGCATCGACTTCCAGCCGCAGCGTGGCCTGGCCGGAGGGCAGGTCGGCCAGCAGCGGGCCGAGGTCGAGCCGCCCTTGCGCCAGGCGGATGCGGCCGGCGAGTTTGCGGTAGGGAATCTCGACCACGCGCACGTCGTCGAACGCCACGGTGAGGTCGGCGTCGGCCTGGCGCAGCACGTCGAGGCGCAGCCGGGCGTTGGGGAGGGTGCGCGTATCGTCCCATGCCGGTCGGCGGAACGGCGAGAGGGGTTCGACAATGTCGATGATGCCGATGGCCGGGGCGAGCACCAGGGCGAGCGCGTCGGCGTCGATGCGGGTGCTGGTGAGGCTGCCGGCCAGCGCCCAGCGGGGGGCGTAGGACAGCACCAGGTCGCCGGCGAGGTCGCCCTGAGGTGCGGTGACCGACAGGCCGCGCAGTGCCACGCTGTCGGCGAATCCGGTGCGGGCGCCATCGCCCAGGCGCACCGCGAATTCGACGTTGCGCAGCCTTGGCAGGGGCCGGCCGGCCAGCGGCGTGAGCAGTTCCAGGTCGCGCACCTGCCCGGTCAGCGCCAGGTCGAGGCCGCGGCGTGCGCCGACGGCGGCGATGGCGCCTTTGAGCGACAGCCTGGTGTCGCCCATTTCCAGCGCCACATCGATGGGGAAGCGTTCATCGACGTCGGCGCGCTCGGGCAGGAAGGCGGATAATCCGCCGAGGCTGGCCAGCAGGCGCAGCGGCACACCGTTGAGGGTGCCGAGGAACTCGCCGCGCGCCGACTGTTCCATCCCCGGCATCGCGATATCGACGGTGTCGAGTTTCAGCCCGGGCACCCAGGCGGTCAGGTCGGAGGCGCCCATTTGCAGCCGCGCACCGGCGATGTCGGGGAACGAGCCGCCGGTGTCGGCGATGCGGGCTGTGAGCGAGACGGTGCGCATTGCCGGCAGGCGATAGGGGATCACGCCGGCCAGCGTCGAGCTGTCGGCCAGCCAGGCATCGAGCTTGACGGTATAGCCGGCGAGGTCGAGCGGGCGGGTCAGCCCGCCGGTGATGCTCAGCTTGGCGCCCTGGGTGTCGAGCGCCAGCCGCACCGGCCAGGAGGAGGTGGCGGTGCGGTCGGTCAGCCGGGCGAGCGGGCCGATCTGGCCGGTGGCGCTGAAGCGTTGCGGCCCGTAGGCGAGGTCGGCGGCGACCGCGAGGAGGCCGCCGGCCTCCACCTCCGACAGCGTGAGGCGGCGCAGGGCAAGCGTGGTGGTGCGGCCGCTGCGGGCGTCGGCGAAGGTGAGCTTGCCGTCCTTGATGTGTACGTTGCGGGGCATGGTGAGGCGGGAGGGTGGGGCGAGGGGCGTGGGTGGGGCGGGGGGCGTGGGTGGGGCGAGGGGCTGCCAGTTGCCGCGACCATTGGCGTCGATCGACAACGCGATGTCGGGGCCGGAGATGACCAGGCGGTTGATCTGGGGCCGGCCGAACAGGAGCGAGGTGTGGGAGAGCTCGGCCTCGATGCGGTCGATGCGGACCATATCGGCGGGGTCAGCGCCGGGGAGGGCGGGGATGATGATGTCGTCGATGGCGACGGTGGCGCCGAAATAGGAGGTGATGGCGAGGTGGCGGCCGATGCGGACGTCGCGGCCGGTGACGTGGACCAGGGCGGCTTGCGCCTGTTCGTGCAGGTCGTCGGTGTCGATCAGCAGGCGGATGAGGCCGGCGGTGGCGGCGGCCAGAACCGACAGGCCGAGCACGGCGGTGAGAACCAGGCGTAGCCAGGCGATGCGCGGGGGCGGACGCTCGTGCAGGTCGGCCAGGGGGAATGCGCCCTGCCCTGCCCGCTCGAACCTGCTGCGTCGCCGTCGCGCCATGTGGTGAAGATTCCCCGCTGCGCGCTTGTCCTAGCCTACCTTGCCGGTTGGTGCACGGTCACCGCCGCGGGGCGGCGTGCTGCAATTCAACGCCGACGGGCTGGGGCGGCAGGGGCCGGGGCGGTGAAGCCGAGGGTGCGGAAGGTTTCGGCCATGTGGGGGGGCAGTTCGGCTTCCACGGCGAGGGTGCCGCCGGCGGGGTGGGGAAGGGTGAGGCGGCGGGCGTGCAGGTGGGGGCGTTCGGGGAAGCCTTCGACGAGGGCGGAGTTGCGGTTGCCTTCGTCCTGTTTCTCGGTGCCGTAGGGGGCGTCGCCCAGGATGGGCGCACCGATCGAGGCGCAGTGGACGCGCAGCTGGTGGGTGCGGCCGGTGAGGGGTTTGAGTTCCAGCCAGGCGAGTTTGCGGCCGGCGTGATCGAGGGTGCGGTAGTCGGTGATGGCGTGGGCGGTATCGGTGTCGTAGGGGCCGGCGACGGCGGCGCGTTCGCCGCGGAAGCCGTCGATGCGGACGAGTTCGCCTTCAATGCGGCCCTCGACGGGGACGGGGCGGCCGACGACGACGGCCCAGTAGGTTTTTTCCACCGTGCGGCCGCGGAAGGCGGCGGCGAGTTTTGCCGCAACGCCAGGGGTGCGGGCGACGACGAGGACGCCGGAGGTGTCGCGGTCGAGCCGGTGGACGAGGCGGGGTTTTTCGCCGCCGTCCTCGCGCAGGCCGGCCAGCATCATGTCGACGTGTTTGGAGATACCGGGACCGCCCTGGGTGGGCAGGCCGGGAGGTTTGGCCAGGACGATGATGTCGTCGTCCTGCCACAGGACCATGCGATCGATCTCGGCCTTGAGGGCGGGGTCGAGCGGTGGGGGGGCGATGGGGGTGGTTTTGGGGATGGGGAGCGGGGGGATGCGGACGGACTGGCCGGGGGTGAGGCGGGTGGCGGCGTCGGTTCGTTTGCCGTCGATGCGGATCTGGCCGGTGCGGCAGAGTTTCTGGATGGCGCCCTGGGTGAGGGTGGGGAAATGGCGGCGGAGCCAGCGGTCGAGGCGGATATCGGCCTCGTCGGTGGTGACTTCTTTCATCGTGACGGTCATGGGGTGCGTTCCTGGCGGAGTTTTTCCCAATAGGCCAGGCGTTTGGTGATCTCGCGTTCGAAGCCGCGTTGCTTGGGGTGG
>JBBQOT010000307.1:0-4562 GCA_038331165.1 Acetobacterales bacterium | reverse complement strand
GTATCCGTTCATCCAGCCCCGGCCCGGGCAGTGGCACAGCGACTGGGACGCGGCGAAGCTGGACAAGTGGAAGGAGGTGGTGCGGCAGATGTTCGCGCATCACGCACGCGACCCAAACAGCCGGTTGCAGCAGGTGACGGTCGAGATGATCCCCGGCATCGACTATGGCGCTGGCCACCGCTACTCGATCTTCGAGCACAGCGTGGCGGTGGCCGAATGGCTGCGCGCCGCGTGGAAAACGGCTGCCGCCGCTTGACCGCGGCGGGCGCCAAGGGGTCTGATATGCTTCAGGCAGCGGCACGGAGCGCATCCCCATGAACGACTTGGCCACGAGCAACAACCCGTACCTCGCCCTCGGCGTGCGGCCATTCATCAATTGCTGCTCGGTGCGCACGATGCACGGCGGCAGCCTGATGCTGCCGCAGGTGCGCGCGGCGATGGCCGAGGCGAGCCGGCATTTCGTCAACCTGGACGAGTTGATGGAGAAGGCCAGCGCGCGGCTGGCCGAATTGACCGGGGCGGAATGGGGGCTGGTGACCTGTGGCAGTGCCGCGGCCGTGGCGCTGGGGACCATGGCGTGCGTGGCCGGCAACGACCCGATCAAGATGCTGCGCCTGCCCGACACGACGGGCATGGCAAACCGGGTGGTGATGGTGAAGAACCAGCGCTTTGCCTACGATCAGGCGATCCGCATGAGCGGCACGGTGATCGTTGAGATCGAGACGATCGAGGAACTGGATCGCGCCTTCGAGGAACCGGTCGCCATGGTGGCCGTGCTGGGCACGCACGAGCATGAAAGCGCGGTGCGGATGGAGGATCTCCTGGCGCGCGCCAAGCCGCCCGGCGTGCCGGTGATGGTGGATGCGGCATCCGAGCACATCGTGAAGCCGAGCCCGTGGCTGGTGCGCGGCGCGGACCTGGTGATCTATTCCGGCGGCAAGTTCCTGCGCGGGCCGCAGACCTCTGGCCTGTTGCTGGGCCGCAAGGACCTGGTGCAGGCCGCATGGCGCAATGCCTCGCCGCATCAGGCGCTGGGGCGGCCGATGAAGGTCTCCAAGGAAGATGTGATCGGCCTGCTGACCGCGGTGGAATACTGGATGGAACAGCGCGACGTGACGGAAGAGATCGGCCGTTGGCAGGGTGCCAACGCCGAGATCGCCCGCATCGTGCAAGCCGTGCCCGGCGTGCGGACCGAGGTGGTCGCGCCCGATGGGGTTGTGATGGTACCGGTGCTGCGCATCATCTGGGACCGCACCAGGATCGGCGTCGATGGACCCGGCCTACGCTTGGCGGTGCTGGAGGGCACGCCGCGTATCATGCTGGACGACCATTCCGCCAAGGAAGACCGCATCACGATCGACCCGTTCCAGCTTCAGCCCGGCGAGGCCGCCGATGTGGGCCGCGCCATCGCCCGCGCGCTGGAAACCGCCCGTGTCGCAGCACCAGGCCCTCTGGCCGCGCCGGCGGTGGACCTGTCCGGCGAGTGGGAGGTGCGGGTGCGCTTCCTGCATGGTGAGCGCGTGCACAAGGTGACCCTGAAGCAGGCCGGCAACGCGCTTTCCGGTGAACAGCACTCGCTGTTGTTCGAGGGAGGAGTGACCGGCCAGATCGAGGGTGGGCGCGTGGCACTGAGCTTCGGCACCCGATATGAGGGCAGCAATATCCGCTACAACTTCGCCGGCGAGGCGGGGGCCCGGGCGATGTCGGGCAGCGTGAACCTCGGCACCTCGACCGATCATCACCAGGGCCCGGTCAACCTTGCGCAGTTCGGTACCGCCCAGTGGAGTGCGACGAAGCTGGGCTGAACGAGCATACCTGCCAGCCTAATGATTGACCTTTGAAGGAAGGCAAGCCCAGGGCTTTGCCCTGGACCCACCAAAGGCCGACGGGCTTTGGAAACCCATCTTATTTTCAATAGTTAAGGTCCAGGGGCTTGGCCCCTGGTGGGGTTTGGGGCAAAGCCCCATTCTTATCTGACGGTACGTCAAGCCCGAGGCTCTTGGTATAAATCGGTCAATTATTAGGTTAGTTGGTACCAAATGCGCCATATCCGGCCGAGGCGCGGCGACTTCTAGCTCAGCAGCACCTTCACATAGCTCCCCGGTGCATCCTCCAGGACCGGCAGTTTGCCGTCACCGGGCACACGGGCCTTCACCTGGCGCTTGTCCAGCGCAGTCACCCAGCGTTGCCAGTCAGGCCACCAGGAGCCGGCGATCTCGGTGGCGCCCTGGAACCATGTCTCCGGGTCCTCCGGCAGTTCCGGATTGATCCAGTGGCTGTACTTCCCCCCCTCCGGCGGGTTGACCACGCCGGCGATGTGGCCGGAGGCAGCCAGCACGAAGCGGTTCTCGCCGCCGAGTAGCCTGGTGCCGCGATAGGTCGCCCGCCACGGCGCGATGTGATCCTCGCGCGTCGAGATGAAATAGGCGGGAACATCAACCTTCCCCAGATCAATCGGCGTCCCGGCCAGTGTAATCCCGCCAGGCTGGGATAGCCGGTTTTCCTGGTACATGTTGCGCAGATAGAAAGAGTGCATCTTCGCCGGCATGCGCGTCGAATCCGAATTCCAATAGAGCAGGTCAAACGGGAACGGGTCGTTGCCGAGCAGATAATTGTTCACCACGAACGACCAGATCAAATCGTTGGCCCGCAGCATATTGAACGTGGTGGCCATCTCGCTGCCTTCGAGAAAGCCCCGCTTGTTCATCTTGTCTTCGAGCATCTTGATCTGCTCTTCGTCGATGAACACGTTCAACTCGCCGCTCTCGCGGAAATCCATCAGGGTGACGAAGAATGTGGCACTCTTGATCCGGTCATCGCCGTGCGCCGCCATCCAGGCCAGCGTCGACGAAAGCAGGGTACCACCCAGGCAATAGCCGATGGCGTTGATCGCCCGCTCTCCGGTCGCCTTCTCGATCGCCTCCAGCGCGTCGAGCACGCCCGCCTGCATGTAATCCTCGAAGTTCTTCTCGCCGAGCGTCTCGTCCGGGTTCACCCACGAAACGATGAACACCGTATGGCCCTGGGCCGTCGCCCAGCGAACGAAGGAATTCCGCGGCCGCAGGTCGAGGATGTAGAACTTGTTTATCCAGGGCGGAATGATCAGCAGCGGACGCTTCAGCACCTTGTCGGTGGTTGGCGTATACTGGATCAGCTGCATCAGGTCGTTCTGGAACACCACCTTGCCCGGCGTGACGGCGATGTTCTCGCCGATCTTGAACGCCTCCATGTCGGTCATCTTGATGCGCAGGTTGCCCTTCCCACGCTCAAGGTCCGACAGCAGGTTGTTCAACCCCTTGATCAGGTTCTCACCACCCGTCTCGGCGGTCTTGCGCAGCACCTCGGGGTTGCTCATCAGAAAGTTGCTTGGGCTCATCGCGTCGATGAACTGACGCGAATAGAAATCGACCTTCTGCGCGGTTGCCGGCTCCAGCCCGTCGGCCTGCTTGACCACGTCCTGGATGTAGCGCGCCGACAGCAGGTAGCTCTGCTTGATGAAATCGAAGACCTCGCTGTCCTTCCAGGCGTCGTCCTTGAAACGGCGGTCGCGCGGGTCGGCGTCGATCACCGAGGGCGCCTGCATCCCCATCATCCGCCGCGCCGTGCTCTGCCATAGCGACATGTAGTCCTGCCAGAAGCCGACCTGCGCCTCGATCATCTTCTGCGGGTTGGACATCAGGCGGGTGGTCATCTCCATGAAGGCGGCGCCGATGTTCAGCGGGTCGGCGCTGGGCGTGGCGCCCTCCTCGGCCTGGCGCTTCAGCCAGTCGCCGACGATGCGCTGGCTGCGTTCGGCGATGCCGGCCATCGACCGGCCAAGCTCGGCCGGGTCTGGCATCTTGAACGGCACCGCGTCGGGCTTTTGCGGGTCGGCCATGGCGTCGTCCTTTCCGTGGGCGGCACTGCGCTGCTAAACTGGCCGTCGGCGCCCGCATGTCTGGCGCCGGAGGGGAGTTCGTGCAGCCTATGCGATCCGGGTGCGCTGAGTCTGTTACAGGGCAGGGATATAGTCATCAAGGTCGCCGCGCCCAAGCCCGCGCTGCCGGGATGCGGGGCTGCCTGGCTATCGGCGCCGTGCTTGCGCTCGCGGCCTGCGGTTCCAACTCCGGCTCCGACCCGATCGCCTGGTGGCGCCAGCTTGAGGGCGGGCGCCTGGCCGAGGAGCGACCGCCGCCGCCCAATGCCGACGCCCCCTACCCCAATCTCAGCAGCGTACCCGCCCGCCCGGCCACCACCGAGCCGGCAACCCGTACGCGCATCGCCACAGGGTTGGCGGTCGACCAGCGCGACGCCGCGTATGCCGCCAGCCAGCCGATCGCCCCGCCCGCGGCCCGCCGCACGACGCCGGAGCCGGCCCCTGCCGGCGCGATCGGTGCGTCCCTCGCCGCCGCGTCGGCACCGGCCGCGGCCCCAGCACCGACATCAGCACCGGCACCGGCACCGACCCCAGCCGTGGCCGCGCCCGCTGCGCCAGCCCCGGTGGCGCGCGCTGCTGCCAGCCCGGCAGCGGCCGCCCCTCCGCCGCCGCCGACCATCGCCCAGGCCGCCCTGACCCTGCCGGC
>JBBQOT010000306.1:0-4573 GCA_038331165.1 Acetobacterales bacterium | reverse complement strand
GTGATGTGCCCGCCTCTGGCGCCGCCGGCAAGCCGCTTGGCGGAAGAACGGCGCGGCCCTCTCCCGCAACTGATGCGACAGAGCTAGGCTGGAGCGAATCCTGGGGAGAAGTGCCATGGCCAAGAACATGCCCGCCGTTTCGCTGGCCGCCGTGCCGGGGCGGCGGCGCAAGATCGTGGAACTGGCGCAGGAAGTTGAGCGGCGCGGCTATGCCGGGATTTTCTGCCCCAGCCTGGGGGCGAATTTCTCGCTGTGCGAGGCGCTGGCGTGGAACACCTCGACCATTCCGTTCTGCACCGCGATCGCGCCGATCTATGCGCGGACGGTGAGCGATTTCGCCGCCTCGTCGGCTTTTGTGCACGAGGTGTCGGGCGGGCGGTTCGCGCTGGGCATCGGCATCGCGCACGGGCCGAGCCATGTGCGCATGGGCGTGGTGCCCGGCAAGCCGCTGGCCGATACGCGCGGGTTCGTGGAGCGCTACCAGGCGATGGAGGGGGTGGGGCCGTTGGCGCCGGTGGTGCTGGCGGCGATGCGCAAGCGCATGGTGGGGCTGGCCGGCGAGATCGGCGCCGGTGTCATCTTCGCCAATGCCTGCCGCAGCCATATGGCGGAGTCGCTGGCAGCATTGCCCGCGGCCAAGCGGGACGACCCCGGGTTCATGATCGCCGACATGATCCCGACCTGCATCAGCGATGACATCGACGCCGCCCGCGCGGTGAACCGGCGCACGCTGACGAGCTATGCGTTTCTGCCGAACTACCGCAACTACTGGAAAGAAGCGGGGTATCAGCAGGAGATGGTGGATATCGAAAAAGCGATTGACGAGGGGCGGCGCGAGGACGTGCCGAAAATGCTCACCGACCGGTGGCTGGACGACGTATCGCTGTTCGGCACGGCCGGGCAGGTGCGGGAGAAGGTGGAAGCCTGGCAGGCGACCGGGCTGCGCACGGTGGTGATCGTGCCGTCGTCGGCTGCGGGAAATCAGCTGGTGGCGATCCAGGAGATGTTTGCGACGTTTGGGTGATGCTGTCCTCGACGCCTTCCGGTGTACGGGGGCGTCGGGTCAGGCAAGCCAGAGTTTCGGGAACTCCTCGGCGAGCCAGCGGGCCAGCGCCGCGTTCACATGCATGGGCCGTTCCTGGGCCATCCAATGGCCCGAGGTGACAACGGCCTCGGTGAGGTCGGCGCAATCCTCGCGCATTGGCTCGGCGAGGCGGGAGAAAATGGTTTCGCAGGTGTAGTCATAGGCGCCGTGGAGGAAGAGCACCGGCAGCGTGAGTTTGCCGGCGTTCTTGGCGTGCTTGGCGTAAGCGACGTTGGCTTCGTGGTTCATGTACCAGGAATCCGGACCGAAGAAGCCGGTGCGTGTGAGGGCGGCGGTGTAGGCGTGCCAGTCGGCCTCGGTGAGCACCATCGGGTCCAGCGGCACGTCGGGCGCCACATTGGTTGGGCCGAACCAGCCATTGCCCTGGCGGACCAGCGCCGTGCGCGAGGGGGTGAAAGCGGCGGCAGGGTTGCCGCGGCGGAACATCGCCTTGACGGTATTGGCGACGTTGGCCTCGAAGCCCTGATGGGCGCGGGCGAAATTCTCCTGGTAGAAGGCCATGTATTCCCACTGCGCGAAGGGGAACTCGGCCTCGGGGTAGAGGGTGCGGTCGGCGTTCGGCAGGAAGTTTTCCGGCGCGAAGCCCTTGGCGTAGTAGGGCACGCAGAGATTGGCGACGCCGTGGCAGCGTTCCGGGAAGTGGCTGGCAAGGGTCCAGACCACGGGGGCGCCCCAGTCATGGCCGACCCAGATCGCCTTTTCGGCGCCGAGATGGTCGAGCAGGTCGAGCATGTCGCGGACCGAATGCTCCAGCGCGTAGTCGCCGTGGGTGGAATAGGTGCTGGAGCGGCCGTAGCCGCGCATGTCGGGGGCCACGGCGCGGAAGCCGAGACTGGCCAGGGCGGGCAGTTGGTGGCGCCAGGAGATCGACAGTTCGGGCCAGCCATGGACGAAGATGACCGGGGTGGCGTGAGGGTCGCCCGCCTGCAGGTAAAAGCTGGTGTGGCGGGCGGTGCGGGCGACGTGCTCGGTGACCTGCATTGGGCGTCCTTGTTCAGGCGAGCGCGGCGCAGAGCCAAGCTTCGGTGCGGGAGAGGACCCAGCCGTTGACGGTGACGGTGCGGCCGGCGGCGAAGTCGGCGGTGGTGGCAGTCGGCAGGGCGGCGAGGTCGGCCAGGGCAGCACGGGCGCGGCAGTCGGCGGTGGTGCAGGCGGGGTGGGCGGCACGCAGGGCGCGGCCGATAGATCGCGCGTCGAGGGCGGGCGGGAGCGTGCGCGCCAGCATCGCCGCAACCGCCGCTTCGTGTGGCAACGCGGCGTGGGCGGGGCGGAGGGCGAGCAACAGCGGAAGCCCCGCCATGGCACGGCGCATGATCGGCACTGCCCTCCCCCGCACGGCGGGAGAGGGGGGCGTCGCGGCGTGCGTCACCCGGCGGCGGTGACCGCGCGGCGGGTGATGACGCCGACGAGGTGGGCACGGTAGGGGGCGCTGGCGTGGATGTCGCTGTTCATGTTGTCGGCGGCGATCGACACGCCGGCGACTGCGGCGGCCGAGAAGCCGGAGGCGAGTGCGGCCTCGGCGGCGGTGTGGCGGAAGACGCCGCCCTGGCCGGCGCCGGTGACGGCCACGCGCACGCCCTTGGGCCCGGTTGCCACGAATACGCCAACCATGGCGTAACGCGAGGCCGGGTTCTTGAACTTGACGTATGCGGCCTTGGCGGGGATGGGGAAGCTGACGGAGGTGATGAGCTCGCCGGGCTCCAGCGCCGTGGTGAACATGCCCTGGAAATAGTCGTCGGCGGCGATGGCGCGCTTGTTGGTGGTGATGGTGGCACCCAGCGCCAGCACCGCCGAGGGGTAGCAGGCCGACGGGTCGTTGTTGGCCATCGATCCGCCGATGGTGCCGCGGTTGCGCACCTGAATATCGCCGATGCCGACGGCCAGTGCCGCCAGCGCCGGGATGGCGCGCTTGACGTCGGCCGAGGCGGCGACCGCGGCATGTGTGGTCATGGCGCCGATGGTGACGCTGTCGCCGGTGACGGTGATGCCCGACAGGCCCAGCTTGGACAGGTCGATGACCGTGCTGGGCTTGTTGAGGCGCTGCTTGAGCACCGGAATGAGGGTCTGGCCGCCGGCGAGTGCCTTGGCGTCGCCATCGGCGGCCAGGGCCGCGACCGCGTCGGCGAGGGTGGACGGCTTCTGATACGCGAAATCGTACATGGTTGGTTCCTCGACTACTCGGCGGCCATGCGGCCGGCGTTGATGATGCCCCAGATCTTCTGCGGGCTGGCGGGCATGTTGATGTGGCGCACGCCATACGCCTTCAGCGCGTTGACCACCGCGTTGATCACCGCCGGCGGCGAGCCGATGGCGCCGACCTCGCCGCAGCCCTTCACCCCCAGCGGGTTGTGGGTGCACAGCGTGTTCTCGGTGGCGACCGAGATGTTGGTCAGGTCGTCGGCACGCGGCAAGCAATAGTCCATGAACGAGCCGGACAGCAGCTGGCCGTCCTTGTCGTAGATGGCGTGTTCCAGCAGCGCCTGGCCGATGCCCTGGGCGACGCCGCCCTGGACCTGGCCTTCCACGATCATCGGGTTGATGACGCGGCCGACATCGTCCACCGCCGTGAAACTGACGATCGAGGTGACGCCGGTTTCGGGGTCGATCTCGACCTCGCAGACGTGGCAGCCGCCGGGGAAGGTGAAGTTGGCGGGATCGTAGAACGCGGTTTCGTCAAGCCCCGGCTCGATCTCGGTGATCGGGTAGTTGTGCGGCACATAGGCGGTGAGCGCGATCTCGCTCAGCGTCTTGGCGCGGTCGGTGCCGGCCACCTTGAAGCTGCCGTCGACGAACTCGATGTCGTCGACCGAGGCTTCCAGCAGGTGGGCGGCGATCTTCTTGCCCTTGGCGATGATCTTGTCCATCGCCTTGACCATGGCGGTGCCGCCGACGGCGAGCGAGCGGCTGCCGTAGGTGCCCATGCCGAACGGGATCTTGGCGGTGTCGCCGTGCACGATGTCGACCTGGCTGAACGGCACGCCGAGCTGGCTGGTGACGAGCTGGGCCAACGTGGTCTCGTGGCCCTGGCCGTGGCTGTGGGTGCCGGTGAACACGGTGACCGAGCCGGTTGGGTGCACGCGGATGTTGGCGACCTCGTAGAGACCGGCGCGGGCGCCGAGGGAGCCCACCACCGCTGAGGGCGCGATGCCGCAGGCTTCGAGATAGGTTGAGATGCCGATGCCGCGCAGCTTGCCTTTCGCCGCGGCCGCGGCCTGGCGGGCCGGGAAGCCGGCGTAGTCGGCGTTCTTCATCGCCACTTCCAGCGTGGTGAAGTAGTCGCCGCTGTCGTATTGCAGGGCGACCGGGGTTTGGTACGGGAAGGCATCCTTCGGGATGAAGTTCTGCCGGCGGATGGCCACCGGGTCGGCGCCGGTGTCGTGGCAGATGGCGTCGACCAGGCGTTCCAGCAGGAAGGTAGCCTCCGGCCGGCCAGCGCCGCGATAGGCGTCGACGGGCACGGTGTTGGTG
>JBBQOT010000305.1:0-4593 GCA_038331165.1 Acetobacterales bacterium | reverse complement strand
CTCGGCGGCACCCTGATGAACGAAAGCATCTCGCGCGCCGCCGGCACCGAGCACGGCCAGGAATTCCCGCCCGAACGCATGGAAGCCCTCATCCGCTCGATCGGCCGCATCCCGCAACAGCGCGCCACCGCCTACGGGGCCGTGCCCGCCGAACGCCAAGCCACCTCCTACAATGCCAACGAACTCGCGCCAGTCATCCAAACGCCGCCGCGCCGGGCGAAGGCAAGACTGGACGCATGAAGACGAGGGCTCTGCCCTCACCCGCCGGGGGCCGAGCCCCCGGACCCTCGAACCGACGCCAGCCGCGCAGGTATGCCCAATGCCTCAAGCAAACCCCGCGTGCGGGTGCCGGCTGACTGCGGCAGCCGCAGGAACGCCGCGAGATCGGCGGGGTGATCGACATCCATCGCAATCCCCGGCAGGCGCACAATGCGCGGCGCAATCCCCGCCGCCCGCGCCGCGTCCAGATGCGGAAAATATGAGTTCTCACCGAACCGCAACCGCACTGCCAAGGGCGGCGAAATAATCACCGTATTTGATCCCAACTCATCATGCGCCGGCACGATGGTGAATGACGGCCCATCCAGATGCGCCGCTACAACGGCGTCGATTTCCGCGGCCGTCGTCGCCGGAATATCCCCCGGCAACGTCAGCACTCCCGCCACCCCCTCGCCCGCCAACACCCGCCGCCCGCCATCCACGCTGCCGGTATGACCGTCCCGCGCACCCTCGGTGATCACCCGCCAGCCCCGCCGCGCCGCAACCTCGGTCGCATGCGGATCAAGTGTGACCAGCGCCACCCCCGCCAGGCGCCGCGCCCCGGCCACGGCATCCAACACCTCCTCCAGCATCGTCACCGCCAGCGAATACCGCTCCGTCGGCGATAGAAACCCCGCCAGCCGCTGTTTCGCGCCAGCAAGTTCCTTGACCGGAACAACCGCCCAAATCCCGCTCATGCCGCAAGCGCGTCAGCCAGCTCCAGCGTCACCCGCGCCAACGCCACCTTGTCCTCCAGCGCGGTCATCAACGTCGGTGCCACAACGCACCGCACCCCCAGCCCCGTGGCCTCGGCTGCATCCTGCGCGTCGATCACATAGCCATCCAGCAGATCGCCGTACCGCCGCGCCACCGACGCCGCACTCGGCACAATGCCAAGCTCCGTCATCATCTTCGCCGTCGGCCCCTTCACGGCGCGGCCCCCGATGATCGGCGACACCGCCACCACCGGCGCCGCACACGCGGCCAGCGCCGCCCGCACCCCCGGCAACGCCAATATCGGCTCCACCGAAATGAACGGGTTCGACGGGCAGATCACCACCGCCCGCAACCGCGGGCTCGCCAGTGCCGCCAGGAACGCCGGATGCGCCCGCGCCGCCTCCGCCCCGACGAACCGCAACGCCCGCACCACCGGCCGGCACTGCCGCCCAACAAAGTATTCTTGGAAGTCCAGCCACCCCTCGTCGCTATCCACCCGCGTGCGTACCGCATCGTCACTCATCGGCAACACCAGCGGCCCCACCCCCATCCGCCGCGTCAAGTCCGCGGTGATCGCCGACAGGCTCTCCCCCGCCCGCAACCGCAACGTCCGCTGCACATGCAACGCCAGGTCGCGGTCCCCCAGCCGAAACCACGCCGGCCCGCCCAGCGCCCCCAGCGTCTCCATGAAGGACCAGGTCTCGTCGCGCCGCCCCCAGCCCAACGTCTGATTATCCAACCCCGCCAACGCATAGGTCAGCGTGTCGATATCCGGCGAGATCGACAGCCCCAGATGCTCGAAGTCATCCCCGGTATTGGCCACGACAATCAGGTTCTCCGCCGCCACCACCTGCGACAGCCCCAGCGCCAGCTTCGCCCCGCCGACGCCGCCCGACAGCGCCAGCACCAAATCGCGCGTCACCTGAACAAATCCTCCTGCGCCGGCCGCACCAACGCCACCGCCCCCATCGCCGGCTGCTCCCACGAAAGTCCACGCACCAGCACCACCGGCTGCCCCTCCGCGCCCTGGCCCTGGATCAACGACGCCGCCGCCGCGATCTCATCGGCAAACCCCGAGATGCTCACTTCCAGAATCCGTCCAAACAGATCGGCATTGCCGCGCAAATCCACCAGCGCCGGCAACCCCGCCGCCCCGATCGCAATCCCCGCCGTCCCGCGCCGCCACGCCCGCCCGAAGCTGTCCGATATCACCACCCCGAACGGCCCGCCCGCCGCCGGCGCCAGCCGCGCCCGCAACGCCTCGGCACTCCCGTCGGGGTCCTCCGGCAACAGCAGCACCCGCTCCTCCCCGTCCTGCGGCGCCACATTGGAGTGGTCGATGCCCGCATTGGCCATCACCCATCCCCGCTTATGCTCCACAATCAACAGCCCCGGCCGCGCCCGCACCACACGCACTGCCTGGTCCAGGATCACCTGCACCACCCGCGGATCCTTCAGCACCGTCATCGCCAGCGCCACCGCCTCCGCCGAGGCCACCACATCGGCAATCCGAACGATCCGCCCTTCCGCCTTGGAGACAATCTTCTGCGCCAGCACCAGCACGTCGCCCGCCACCAGCGCCAGCCCCGCCCGCGCCAACCCCGCCTCGATCAGCCCGGCCAGGTCATCCCCCGGCTGCACCATCGGAATCCCCGGCAGCGCATGCAGCGACAGCGAAGCCGCCATGCCTCAGCCGAACTTCTTACGCAGCAGCGGCAACACTGTCTCGCCATACAGCTTCATGAACCGCCCCTGGTCCGGCCCCGGCGCATGGAACACCAAATGCCGGAACCCCAGCCCCACATACCAGCCGATCTTCTCCACATGCTCTTCGGCATCGTTGGAAACGATCCACCGTTTCGCCGCCCGCTCCAGCGGCAGCGCATCGGCCAGCCGCTCCATCTCCACCGGGTCCTCGACCGACATCTTCTCCTCGGCCGACAGCGCCAGCGCCGCCCAGTGCCGCGTATCCTCCAGCGCCCGCTGCTTGTCGGTATCGAACGACACCTTCACCTCGATCATGTTGTCATAATCGGGCTTCGGCGCCGCTGCCAGCTTCAACCCCTCGGCCATATTCGGCAGCAGTGTCTCCGTATACAGCTCCACCGCCTTGCCGCTGGTGCAGATCATCCCGTCCCCCGCCCGCCCGGCATACTTGGCAATCATCGCCCCGGCCGCGGCAACATAGATCGGCACCGGCACATCCGGCCGGTCATAGATCGTCGCGTTCTCGGTCTTGTAATACGTCCCCTCGAAGCTCACCCGCTCCTCGGTCCACAGGCGGCGCATCAGCTGCACGCTCTCGCGCAGCCGCGCAAACCGCTCCTTGAATTCCGGCCAGTGCATCCCCGTCGCCGGCACCTCGTTCAGCCCCTCCCCGGTGCCGATCCCCAGGATCACCCGCCCCGGAAACATCGACCCCAGCGTGCCAAACGCCTGCGCCACAATCGACGGATGATACCGAAACGTCGGCGTCAGCACCGAGGTCCCCAGCACAATCCGCTGCGTCCGCGCCCCCAGCGCGCCCAGCCACACCAGCGAGTTCGGCGCATGCCCGTCGGTATGCCTCCACGGCTGGAAATGATCGCTGATGAACACCGAATCAAACCCGGTCTGCTCGGCCTGCACCGCGAAATCCAGCAGCTTGCCCGGCGCGAACTGTTCCGCCGAGGCCTTGTATCCAAGCTTGAGCATCTGATCCGTCCCCAATCGCACCCCCGGCATATGGCATGGCGGCGCGCCACGGCCAGTCTATAGTCCCCGCGAAACACGGCAACCAGTCGCAGGAAAACCTCCATGCCCATAAAACTCGGCGTCGCCTTCTCCGCCTCCGACCTCGGCACCGCACCCGCAACCCTGCGCGACTTCGCCCTCCTGGCCGAGGAAATCGGCTACGACGACCTCATGCTGCCCGACCACGTGCTCGGCGTGAACGTCGCCACCCGGCCCGACTGGGGCAGCCGAAACACCTCCGCCGACGCCTTCCACGACCCCTTCGTCGCCTTCGGCTTCCTCGCCGGCGCCTGCCACCGCATCGCCTTTTCCACCCAGGTGCTGATCCTCGCCCAGCGCCAGGCCACCCTGGTCGCCAAACAGGCCGCCAATGTCGACATCCTCAGCGAAGGCCGCTTCCGCCTGGGCATCGGCGTCGGCTGGAACGAAGCCGAGTTCATTGGCCTGAACGAAAACTTCCACAACCGCGGCCGCCGCTCCGAGGAACAGATCGAGGTCATGCAAGCCCTCTGGGCCCACGACCACGTCACCTTCAACGGCCGCTGGCACACCATCCCCGACTCCGGCATCAACCCCCGCCCCGCCTCCGGCCGCGTCCCGGTCTGGTTCGGCGGCCACATGGACGTCACCCTGCGCCGCATCGCCCGCCTCGGCGACGGCTGGATGATGAACGTCCACCCCCCAGGCCCCGCCGCCATCGCCGACTTCGATACCCTGCGCCGCTACACCGCCGAACAGAATTTCTGAGATTTGTCGTTGCTGGATGAGCTTCTCCGGTACGACAGTATTACCTGTTGTGAATCTCAGGGTGCTGGTTATAAGGTCTTTGCAGGTATTATATTCAAGAGCATTGTTGGAATCAAAAGAAGCCTTGCCACATGTCTT
>JBBQOT010000304.1:0-4597 GCA_038331165.1 Acetobacterales bacterium | reverse complement strand
GACGCCGAGGACGACCCTGGCGAGCCCGTGTCGGCGCGCATCCGCACACGCATCCGCCGCGCCCGGAGCCGCTTTCACGCCAACGACAATATCAGCGACTTCCTGCTGCCCGGCGACCTTGAGGCGCTGCTGGACGAGGTTGCCGACAAGATGCAGGGCGTGCTGGAAAGCCTGGTGATCGACACCGAGAGCGACCACAACACCCAGGACACCGCGCGGCGGGTAGCCAAGATGTATCTCAACGAGGTGTTCCGCGGCCGTTATGCCCCGGCGCCGCCGGTGACCGAGTTCCCCAACGCGGAAAGCCTGAATGAGCTGATGATCGTAGGGCCGATCACCGTGCGCAGCGCCTGTTCGCACCATTTCTGCCCGATCATGGGGCGGCTTTGGGTGGGGGTGATGCCCAACGAGCATTCGAACCTGATCGGCCTGTCGAAATACGCTCGCCTTGCGGAATGGGTGATGAGCCGGCCGCAGATCCAGGAGGAGGCGATCGCCCAGATTGCCGACCTGCTGATGTCCAAGGTGACGCCGGACGGGCTGGCCGTTGTCATCCAGGCCGACCATTTCTGCATGCACTGGCGCGGCGTGAAGGATAGCGAAACCAAGATGATCAACAGCGTGATGCGCGGGTCGTTCCTGCGCGATGCGGCGCTGCGGCGTGAATTCCTCTCGCTGATCAACCTCAAGGCCTGAACCCGATGCTTGTCCGTTGCCTGTATGCCAGTCGTGCCCGCCAGCCTCTGGCGGGGGCCACGATGGATGCCATTCTGGAACAGTCGCGCCGCAACAACCCGGCGCGCGGCATTACCGGCCTGCTGTGCCACGCCGACGACATTTTCGTACAGGTGCTGGAGGGCGGGCGCGACGTGGTCTGCGAGCTGTTCGTCACCATCGTGCGCGATGACCGCCACCATGCAGTACGCCTGCTGTCCTACGAGGAGATCGGCGAGCGCCGGTTCGGCCACTGGAACATGGGCCAGGTCAACATCGCCAAGGTGAACACGGCGCTGCTGCTGAAATATTCCGCCAAGCCGGTTCTCGACCCGTTCGCCGCCTCGGGGGCGGCCACCATGGCGCTGCTGCATGAACTGGTGCAGACCGCCCAGATCGTTACCCGGGCCGCCTGATCCGCCCCCCCTCAAGCAGGGAGTTCAGCCATGTACGACGTCCTTTACTGGCCCACGCCGAACGGCAAGAAGGTGACCGTGCTGCTGGAGGAGCTGGGCGCTCCGTACCGGGTGGTGCCGGTCAATATCGGCGCTGGTGACCAGTTCTCCGCCGGGTTCTTGAAGATGAACCCGAACCACCGCATGCCGGTACTGGTGGACAACGCCCCGCAGGATGGCGGCGCGCCGATCAGCATCTTCGAGTCCGGCGCGATCATGCAGTACCTGGCCGAGAAGCATTCCCGCTTCCTGCCGGCCGACCCGCGCGGCCGCACCGAGGTGATGCAGTGGGTGTTTTGGCAGATGGCCAACCAGGGCCCCAAACTGGGCGAATGCGGCCATTTCCGCCGCCTGGACGACACGAAGGGCGACCAGTCGTACGCCGTGCGCCGGTTCACCGACGAGGCCAACCGCCTCTATGGCGTGCTCAACAACCGACTGCACGATCGGCGCTATTTGGCCGGCGACGCCTATACCATCGCCGACATGATCTGCTTTCCCTGGACGGTGAACTGGAAGGGGCAAGGGCAGGACATCGCCGAATTCCCCTATTTCGCCCGCTGGCACAACGAACTCGCCGCCCGCCCAGCGCTGCAGCGCGGCATGGCCGCCGGCTCGGACCTGTCGAACGACCCGAACGCGCTGTCCCAGGAGGAAAAGGACCGTCGCGCCGCCATGCTCTACAACCAGCGCGCGCGCCCGGCCCCTGATGGCGGCTTGCTGCTGATCCCGCCCGGCTGAGGCCGGAACCTCCGCACCCTTTAGCGTTCCGACGCAAGCTTGCGCGCTGCCCGGCCTTTGCCGGGCGGCGTTTTAGCACCAATCCGCCTCATCATTGACCTACGCAGAAGGCAAGGCCAGGGCTCTGCCCTGGACCCGCCAAAGGCCGAGGGCCTTTGGAAACCCATCCATTTCAATGTCATGAGGTCCAGGGGCTCGGCCCGTCGCGCGAAGGCGCGCTCGGGACCTGGTGGGGTTTGGGGCGAAGCCACATGCTTGGCTTCGATGAGTCATCCTTTACGCGACTTGGTATAATTTGTGCACAATTGTGAATTTGTAGAGTTTTGTAAATTCTTACAGAACGACTACCGTAATTCCTACAGAGTTGTTGCTTTTCGTCCGATCGGCGATGTATGTTCCGGTTAATTAGACGTTCCTTCCGATTGACGTCCCCCCGATCGGGGTGGATGCCGCCACCAAGGGCATATCGATGCTGCGGCAAAATATCGAGCCGCGACGCTGTATCGGACCTGCGTATTGCGATGAGCCGATTTCGGAGTGGTATTATGCGGATCAACCGGATCATTTGGCTGTTCTTCTTCATGGTCGGAGCCATCATCCTGGCGCTGTTCACCGCAGCCGTGGACTCCTGGGCATTTCGCACTGCGATTCCCGGTACCGAGATGTATTGCCGCGGCACACTGGTGGTCAGCATTCCTCTTACCCGCGCCCCGCTGTGCTTCGCGGTCGGGTTTGTCGAGGCGAAGACCTGGGTCTTCTATGCGCGCGACATGTTGCTTGAGCCGCAGTTTGGCCTGGACGTCTCCCACCTGCTGCGCACCGCCGACGTGGCGCTCTACGTGGCCGGCGCCTTCGCCTTCGCTGTCGCGCTGGGCTGCCTCTGGGCCACGGCCATGACCGGCCTGGTGCTGTCCACCGTCGCCGGCTCCTACACCCTGATGCACGGACTTTCCAGCATCCTCGGCGGCCGCCGGGCTGCCTGAGCCCAGCCGAATTATCACAAACGGGGTATTTTCGCCCGACTCTCGCCACCGGATCATTTCAAGCGACAGCTCAGTTCAGCCCAAGGTTCGTTTGTTTACGGAATGTTGAGGATTTCCACGCTCTTCTGCGATGCCTCGAACCCCACAGCCAAAAACTGGTCTGCACATGTATCGCACCATCTGGTCATACTATTTCATCACCGGGCTGCTGAGCCTGACCGCCGGCGTGCCGGTGATGGACGATTGGGCCACGGCACTGATGCCGGAGGCCAGCGACGCGGTATGCCGGTTCGCGGCGGCCGCCGCGTTCAGCCGTAGCGAGATCACGCTGTGCCTGGCCGCCGGCTTCAACGAGGTGCGCAGCCTGGCCGGTGGCGGCTTTGACGTGTTGTTCCAGATGCGGTTCGACATGCCGATCGCCGGGTGGATCCATGTCGCCGACGTGCTGGTGATCATGCTCGGCACGCTGGCCGCTGCCATCGCCCTGATCTGGGCCTGGGCCAATGGCATGACCCGGCTGGCCGGGCTGTCGCTCACCGGCACCTATACCCTGGTGCGCGCCGTCGGCATGGCACTCGACCGCCGCGGCTACCGGGCCTGATATCAATCAGCCTGGTGATCGACTGAGGTCGAAAGGCAAGGCCAGGGCTCTGCCCCATAGGCACGAAGATAAGGAAGGCGAGGGCTCTGCCGTCGCGGCGCGAAGCCACGCCACGGGACCCGCAAAGGGTCAGAGACCGTTTGATCCCATTACCTTTAGTGGTCGTGCAAGCTGCCACCAGTAGAACCAGCGCATTGATTTAGGGCTGCTGGCGCAGCCAGGAAACTCTTGGCATCCTCAGATTATCAACCCATTGGAATTTCTAGTTTTTTTACAGAATAAGGTCCAGGGGCTTGGCCCGTCGCGCGAAGACGCGCTCGGGACCTGGCGGGTCTGGGCAGAGCCCAGCCTCCCTTATCTTAGTGCCTATGGGGCAAAGCCCTGGGGCTGACATGATCGATCAACGCAGGGCGGCGAAGAAGTCCCGCAGCAACGCCGCCGCTTCGCCCTCGCGCACCCCGCCCACCACCTCTGGCCGGTGCTGCGCGCCGGGTGCCGCGTAGATGCGCGGGCCATGCTCCACCCCGCCGCCTTTCGGGTCATAGGCGCCGAACACCACCCGGCGGATGCGGAACAGCCCCGCCGCCGCGGCGCACATCGGGCAGGGCTCCAGCGTTACCACAAGGTCGCAGCCGACCAACCGCGGCGAGCCGATCGCCTGGGCCGCAGCGCGCAGGGCGAGCAGTTCGGCATGGGCGGCGGCGTCGTGGGTCGCTTCCACAAGGTTGCCGGCGCGCGCCAGGATGCGGCCGTCCGGCCCCAGCACGACCGCGCCCACCGGCACCTCGCCCCGCGCGCCGGCCGCGCGGGCCTCGTCGAGTGCAACCTGCATCGCGTCCGTCATCGGCATCCTTGCCTCAGCCTCGCTCCGGGGGGTAGCAACAGCGCATGAACATCCGCAACCGGCCCCTGATCGGCGTCACCCTCGACAGCGAGAAGCCTGGCGGCTACTCGAAATACTCTTGGTACGCGCTGCGCACCAACTACCTCGACGCCATTGCCGCCACCGGCGGCCTGCCGATTGCGTTGTCGCACAACGCGGAGCTGGCCGAAGCCTTCCTCCACCGGATCGACGCGCTGGTGGTGACCGGGGGGGCCTTCGA
>JBBQOT010000303.1:0-4628 GCA_038331165.1 Acetobacterales bacterium | reverse complement strand
CTTTCGGTCAGCAACGCCTCGGTCATCGCCAGCTTGGCAAAGACCTCGCGCACCGTGCGGTTCAGGCTTTCGCCCTGCTCGGTCAGGATCAACCCGCGCGCATGGCGATGGAACAGCGGCACCTGAAGTGCCTCCTCCAGCGCCGAGATCTGCCGCGAAACGGCCGATTGGCTCAGGTTCAGCGTGTCGCCGGCATGCGTGAAGCTGCCTGCCTCGGCAACAGCGTGGAACACGCGCAACTTGTCCCAGTCCATGGTGAAGCGGTTCCCCTGTCACCCCGCCGCGCGGGACAACGCCCTTTGTTGGTCCCGCTCCGTGCGGAGCAGGGATAGTCCTAGGATGCCTAGCAGCCGGCCACCAGCGACAATCGCGGCACCCCGGCTGCCGCATGCGAATCGGGTGCATGTTCGGCCAACCACTTTTCGACTTCCAGGGCTGCCATGCAACCAGTTCCTGCGGCTGTGACGGCTTGGCGCCACACTTTATCCTGCACATCGCCCGCCGCGAACACCCCGGGCACCGATGTGCGGGTCGATCCGGGGGTCGTGACCACATAGCCCTCGCCGTCCAGCGCCACCTGGCCCTGGAACACCGCGGTGGTCGGGCTGTGGCCGATGGCGACGAACACGCCGTCCAGTTCCAGCCGGCTTTCGGCCCCCGTGACCGTGTCGCGCAGCCGCACGCCGTTGACCGTGGGCGGGGCGGCGGCGGCGGTAATCTCCTGCACTGCCGCGTTCCACACCACCTTGATCTTCGGGTGCGCGAACAGCCGCCGTTGCAGGATTTTTTCCGCCCGCAGCGAATCGCGCCGATGGATCAGCGTCACCTCGCTGGCCAGGTTGGCCAGGTACAATGCCTCCTCCACCGCCGTGTTGCCGCCGCCGATCACCGCGACCCTCTTGCCGCGAAAGAAGAACCCGTCGCAGGTGGCGCAGGCCGACACGCCGAAGCCCTGGAGCCGCTGTTCCGACTCCAAACCCAGCCAGCGCGCCTGCGCCCCGGTGGCGATGATCATCGCGTCGGCGAGGTAGACATCGCCCGAATCGGCCTCGCAGCGGAATGGGCGGGCCGACAAATCGACCCGGGTGATGATGTCATAGGCGACACGGGTGCCGACATGCTCGGCCTGCTTTTGCATCTGCTCCATCAGCCAGGGGCCCTGGATCGCCTCGGCGAAACCCGGGTAGTTCTCGACATCAGTGGTGATCGTCAGTTGCCCGCCCGGCTGCAGCCCGGCCACCAGCATCGGCTCCAGGCTGGCGCGCGCGGCATAGATCGCGGCGGTGTAGCCGGCGGGGCCGGCGCCGATGATCAGCACGCGGGTTCGGTGGGTGGTCGCGGACATGCCGGCATCTTCCGATCGGGTACGAGCCCAGAATAGAGCACGGTGGGCAGCAGCTTCAAGCAAGCGGGCCTTGTGCGACCGGATTTGTGCAATAATATTTCGTCCAGCCGCCGATGGCGGCGATCGCCTGACCCTGGGGAAGATCCGTCCACCGATGAAACCGCCTCCCGAGACGCCCATGCTGGACGCGATCGACCGGCGCATCCTGTCGGAACTGCAGGCCGACGGGCGCATGACCAATGTCGAACTGGCGCGCCGTGCCGGCATCTCGGCCCCGCCGTGCCTGCGCCGGGTGCGCCGGCTGGAGGAAGCCGGGATCATCCGCGGCTACCACGCCGATTCCGACCCGCATAAGCTGGGCTGGGAAATCACCTTCTTCGCCGTCGTCGGGCTGGAAAGCCAGAAGGAGGTGGTGCTGTCAGCCTTCGAGGCGATGGTGGCGGAATGGCCGGAGGTGCGCGAATGCCACATGATCCGCGGCGGCGGCGATTTCCTGCTGAAGCTGGTGGCGCGCGACACGGCGCATGAAAACCTGCTGACGCAGAAACTCACCGGTGCTGCCAATGTCGGCCGGGTGCAGACCCTGCAGACCATCCGCACCAGCCGAAACCTCGCCGGCGTGCCGTTCTGAGCGGATTGCTGCCGGCTGAACGGCTGGGGCTTGCCGCCCTTCTGGTGCTGACGATGCTGCGCCTGGCGGTTGCCGGCGCGACCCCACTGTCGGCCGACGAGGCCTATTACTGGGTGTGGTCGCGCGCCCTGGCGCCGGGCTACCTGGACCATCCGCCGATGGTGGCGCTGTGGATCGCCGCCGGTACGGGGCTGGCGGGCGACGGTGCGCTGGGCGTGCGGCTGCTGGCGCCGCTGGCCGCGGCGATCGGGTCGCTGATGCTGGTCCAGGCGGCGCGCGACCTGCTGCCGGGCGAGCCGGCGGCGCGGCGTCGGGCCGGGCTGGTGGCGGCCGCACTGATGAACGCCACCCTGCTGTTCGGCATCGGCAGCGTGACCATGACGCCGGACACCCCGTTGCTGTTCTTCTGGACTGCGACAATCTGGGCGCTCGGGCGGGTGCAGGCGAGCGGGCGGGGCGGCTGGTGGCTGGCGGCCGGGGTGGCGGCGGGGCTGGCCGGGGCGAGCAAGTATTCCGCGGTGCTGATGCTGCCGGGGCTCGCGCTGTGGCTGTTCGCCTTTCGCGCCCATCGTGCCTGGCTGCGGCGCTGGCCGCCCTGGATCGCGCTGGCACTGGCGCTGGCGCTGGTGGCGCCGGTGCTGGCCTGGAACGCCGAGCACGACTGGGTCAGCCTGATCAAGCAGGCCTCGCGCGGCGGCCAGGCCTCGCTGCTGCGGACGGTGCAGTTCCAGGCCGAGTTGATCGCCGGCCAGCTTGGCCTTGCCACCCCGATCATCGCGGTGCTGGGCGCGGTCGGCGTGGGCGTGTCGCTGGTGCGCGGATCCCGCGACCGGCCGGGCTGGGTGTTGATCGCTGGCCTGTCGGCGATGCCGGCGGTGGTGCTGGTGCTCCAGGCGCTCGGCGAACGGGTGCAGGCGAACTGGCCCGGCATCGTCTATCCCGCCGCCTGCATTGCCGCCGCCGGGCTGGGCGCGGGGTGGCAGCGCTGGGTGCGCCCGGCGGTGGTGCTGGGCTTGGCGCTGACGTTCGTGGTGTGGGTGCAGGCGGCGTTGGCGCCCGTGGCGCTGCCGATGCGGCTGGACCCTACGCTGCTGCGGCTGGGCGGCTGGCAGGCGCTGGCCGACGAGGTGGCGGCGGCGGCGCGGCGCGAGGGGGCCGGCTTCGTCGCGTCGGACAATTACGGTCATGCGGCGCTGCTGGCGCGGCTGCTGCCGGCCGACATCGTGGTGGTGGGGCTGGAGGATCGCTGGGCCCTGTTCCGCCTGCCGGACGCGCGGCCCGCGTTGGCCGGGCAGACCGGGCTGCTGTTGCGCAGCGCGCGCCGCGACGACCGGCCCGACCTGCGCGACTGGACCGCGCTGGCGCCCGTCGCGACGCTGGACAGGGCACGCAACGGGATGACGGCGGAGGCGTTCCGGCTGTATCATGGCCGCTTCCGCAATGGCGGCCAGCCGGCGGCGATGATGCCGCGGCCGCGAGGGGATGCGCAGCGATGATGCAGCTTCCGACCTATGACGACGTGATGGCCGCGCGCGGGCGGATCGCGGCGCTGGTGGTGCGCACGCCGATGCTGCGCCACCCGCTGCTCGACCAGATCACCGGCGGGACCATCCTGCTGAAGCCCGAAACGTTGCAGCGCACTGGCAGCTTCAAGCTGCGCGGTGCCAGCAATGCCATTCTGCGACTGGATGCCGCCCAGCGCCGGGCCGGGGTGGTGACCCATTCGTCGGGCAACCACGCCCAGGCGACCGCCTTCGCCGCCGCCTCGGTCGGGGCGAGCGCCACCATCTTCATGCCCGACGATGCGCCGGCGATCAAGGTTGAAAGCACGCGGCGGTGGGGGGCCGACATCCGCCGCTACGACCGCCATACCGACGACCGCGAGGGGATGACCCGCGCCCATGCGGAGGCCAGCGGCGCGGTGCTGGTGCCGCCCTTCGACCACCCCGATGTCATTGCCGGCCAGGGCACGCTGGCGCTGGAACTGGTGGAGGACGCCGAGGCGGCGGGGTTCACCATGGATGCCCTGCTCGCCTGCACCGGCGGCGGCGGGCTGATTGCCGGGTGTGCGCTGGCGATCGAGGGCGCCTCGCCCAGCACCCGGATCTATGCGGTGGAACCGGCAGGGTGGGACGATACCGGGCGTTCGCTCGCCTCCGGCCAGCGCGAGACCAACGCGCCGGGCGGGTCGACGCTGTGCGACGCGCTGCTGGCCAAGTCGCCGGGGAAGCTGACCTTCGCAGTGAACCAGCCGCGCCTGGCGGGCGGCATCGCGGTGACCGACGACGAGGTGATGGCGGCGATCCGCTTTGCCTTCAGCCACCTGAAGCTGGTGGTGGAGCCGGGCGGCGCGGTGTGCCTGGCCGCGTTGCTGGCCGGAAAGTTCGATGCGAAGGGAAAAATCGTCGGCGCAGTGCTCAGCGGCGGCAATGTTGACGCCGACGTGTTCGGCCGTGCGCTGGCCGGGTGAGGCGCGGAATCGACTGGACGCTGCCGCAGCCGGCAGTATCATCCATCGCACGATGATCGACGAGGTGCGCATGCCGGGCGGCGCTGTCGCTCCCAACGGGGCAGCCGGATACGCGGCGGAGCGCCGCGCGTGAACGAGGTGATCAACCTTCCGCGCACGCGCGACGACACGATGTGGGCAGT
>JBBQOT010000302.1:0-4637 GCA_038331165.1 Acetobacterales bacterium | reverse complement strand
CCCCTGCTGGCGCTCGACGGTGCCACCCTGCGCAGCCGCCGCCGGCAGAAATTTCTCGATATGGGCCGTGAGGCGCTGGCGTGACCCAGACCGGCGCATGAGGGGCGGCTGATGCGCGGTATTGCCCTTCTGCTGGGCGTGTGCGGCGCCGTCGCGGCGCTGCTGGCCTGGAAGCTCGTGGTGCCGATGATCCCCGCGGATCCCGCGACGTCGAGCATGGCGATCCGGCTGGGGCTGGCCTCGGCGGCGCTGCTGCCGGGCGTGGCGGTGCTGGCGGCGATGCAGCTGGTGCAGATCGCCGGGCGCTATGCGGCGCTGGCCTTCGACCCGCTGGCAGCCACCGAGACGCGGTTCCTGCGGGTGAACCAGCGGATCATCACCAATACCGTGGAACAGCTGGCGGTGTTCGCGCCCTCGCTGCTGGCGCTGGCCGCGGGCGCCCCGGCGGCGCGGATGCCCGAGGTGCTGGCGCTGGGCGCAGTGTTCGCGCTCGGCCGGCTGCTGTTCTGGGGCGGGTATCTGTGCTCGCCTTATCTCCGCGGGCCCGGAATGACGGCGACCCTTGTGGCGACCTTGGGGGCACTCGCGGCGGCTGCCTGGTTCTGGTTGCACGGATGACGCCGCGCGACACCCCGCTGGCGGAAGCCGAGGCAGGGGTCGCACCCCAGCCGGGCGGAAAGCTGTTTTTTCGCGTGTTTCCGTCGATCATGCTGCCGATGTTCCTCGCCTCGGTTGACGGAACCATCGTCGCCGCGGCGCTGCCGGCCATCGCTGCCGATATGGGCGAGGTCGAGCGGGTTTCCTGGATCGTCGTCGCCTTCCTGGTGGCCGCCACGATCGCTGCCCCGGTGTATGGCAAGCTCGGCGACGTAATTGGCCGGCGGCGCATGCTGCTGGTGGCGCTGGCCATCAACCTGGTGGCGTATTTTTTGTGTGCCACCGCCACCAGCGTGACCATGCTGGTGCTGGCGCGCGTGCTGCACGGCTTCGGCGCCGGCGGGCTGATGACGCTGGCCCATGCGCTAATCGGCGAGAGCGTGCCGCCGCGTGAGCGCGGGCGTTACCAGGGCTACAACGCTTCGATCTATGTCAGTGCCTCGATGTTCGGGCCGGTCGCCGGCGGCTGGCTGACCCAGCATTGGGGCTGGCAGTCGGTGTTCCTGGTGAACGTGCCGCTGTGCCTGCTGGCGGTCGCCCTTGCCTTCCGCCTGAAGCCCGGCGCGCCCTCCGGCACCCGGCTGCATTTCGACTTCCTTGGCGCCGCGCTGTTCGCGCTGTTCATCGCCCCGGCGCTGTTGGCGCTGGAACAGGCAAGGCGGTTCGAGCTGGCGGCCCTGCCCTGGGCGGCCGGGCTGCTCGCACTGGCCATCGCCTCGTTGATGCTGCTGCTGCGCCAGGAGCGCCGTGCGCCCTCGCCGCTGCTGCCGCTGCACCTGCTGAAGCAGAGTGCCGTCTGGCGCACCGACGCCATGGCCGGTGCCTCAGGGGCGGCGATCGTGGCGCTGATCACCTTCCTGCCGATCTACCTCTCGGTGGTGCGCGGGGTGCAGCCCGGCGAGATCGGCCTGCTGATGCTGCCGCTGACGGCGCTGACCGCGGTCGGCTCGCTGCTGACCGGGCAGGTGATTGCGCGCACCGGCTACACCGCCATCGTGCCCTCGATCGGCCAGGCGGTCTGTGCCGCGCTGGTGGTGGTGCTGGCGCTGACCGGCCACGCCCTGACCAATACGCAATTGTCGTTCCTGCTCGGTGGAATCGCACTCGGGTCGGGCACCGCGATGCCGGTGGTGCAGGTGACGCTGCAACTGCTGGCCGGGCCGAAGCAACTTGGTGCCGCCTCGGCCAGCGTGCAGTTCTCGCGCTCGATCGGTGCGGCGGTGGGCACCGCGGTGGTCAGCGCCGTGCTGTTCGCCACCCTGGCGGCGATGGACGGCGAGGTCGCCGCCCTGTTCGGCCGCATCGTCCAGGAAGGCCGCGCCGCCCTCGCTGGCCTGTCGCCCGCACGAGCCGCCGAGGCCCAGGCCGAAATCCGCGAGGCGTTCAGCGCCGCGTTCCTGACGGTGGCTGGCTTTTCGGCCATCGCTTCCGGCCTGGCGTGGTCGATCCCGCTGCGGCGGATATAGATGGTGCATGCAAGTTTGGGATGGGGTTAGAAAGCGAGATTGGGGCTTTGCCCCAAACCCCAGCAGGGGCCAAGCCCCTGCACCTTAAACATCATAATTTTCAATGGCATGAGGTCCAGGGGCTCGGCCCCTGGTGGGTCCAGGGCAAAGCCCTGGCCTTGCCTTCCTTCCCGTATCAGGCCGCCACTCGGTAGGTTTTCGGCACCCCCGCTCGCGCCACTTGGCCGTGCAGCGCCTCGTCGGGTAGGCCTTCGCGCAGGATTGCGCGTGCCTGGAGCAGCTTGTCGAGGTCCACCCCGGTGGCAAACCCTTGGCTTTCCAGCAGGAACACCAGGTCCTCGGTGACGATATTGCCCGACGCTCCGGGCGCGAACGGGCAGCCGCCCAGCCCGGCCAGGGCGCTGTCGAATTTGCGGATGCCTTCCTCCAACCCGGCCAGCGCGTTGGCCAGGCCCAGGCCCATGGTGTCGTGCAAGTGCAGCCCGTGCAGCACCGGGCCGATGGCGGCGCGCACGGCGCGGACCTTGGCGCGGATGTCGGCCGGATTGCCGTAGCCCACGGTGTCGGCCAGCGTGATGGCATCGGCACCGGTTGCCGCCACGCCTTCGGCCACCCGCACCACGTCGGCCACCGGCACCACGCCGTCGAACGAGCAGCCGAAGGCGGTGGACAGCGCGATTTCCAGCTCGACCCGCCGTTCCTGGGTGCGCAGCCAGGCGACCATCCGGGCGATTTCGGCGATCTGCTCGTCGGGTGTGCGGTTCAGATTGGCGCGGCTATGCCCCATGGTGACCGAAATCGGCACGGAGATGCGGTGGGCCCCGGCCTCGTATGCTGCCTGGGCGCCGCGCAGGTTGGGCGCCAGCGCCACCACGGTGACATCGGGCAACAGCACGGCGCGGCGCACGATCTCGGGCGTGTCGGCCATTTGCGGAATCAACTTGGGCGACACGAAGCTGCCAACCTCGATCTGCGGCAGGCCGGCGGCGGCCATTGCGGCGATCCAGCGCATTTTGACCGGCGTGGCCATGCGCCCTTTGGCAATCTGCAGCCCGTCGCGCGGCCCGACCTCGCAAATCGTCACTTTCTCGGCCATCGTGCATACCTTCCTTGCAGTCCCCCAACCTGCCGCCCCCTGGCGGGGTTCGCAAGCCGTACCAGTTCTGTGTCATTGTGCGGTGCAACGTGCCCCCCTGAGGTCAGACCACATGCCGACCAGCCGCGCCTTTGCACTTGCCCTTGCGGCAGTACTCGCCGCCGTTCCCGCCTTCGCCCAACCCGGCCCACCCGGCCCGCCGACGGTCGGCGTGGTCGTCGCCCAGAAGCGGCCGGTCATCGAGTCCAGCGAATTCACCGGCCGCATCCAGGCCGCCCAAAGGGTGGACGTGGTTGCTCGCGTGACCGCCTTCATCGCCGAGCGGCTGTTCACCGAGGGCGGCGAGGTGGCCGAGGGCGACCTGCTGTTCCGCCTCGACCGCGGCACCTTCGAGGCCGAGGTGGCCGCTCGCGAGGCCGCCGTGGCGCAGACCACCGCCCTGCTGCGCAACGCCATCATCACGCTGAACCGCGCCCGCGCCCTGATCGGCTCCGGCGCCGGCAAGGCTTCGTCGGTCGACGACGCCGCCGCCCAGCAGGCCAGCCTGACCGCTCAGGTCCAGGCCACCCAGGCCCAGCTCCAGGCCGCGCGCATCAACCTCGACTACACCGAAATCCGCGCCCCGATCGCCGGCAAGGTCGGCCGCGCCGCGCTATCGGCCGGCAATGTCGTCACCCCGGCCTCGGGCCCGCTGGTTGCCATCGTCAGCCAGGACCCGATGTTCGTCACCTTCCCGGTTTCGGTGCGCACGGTGCTGGAGCTGCGCAACCGCTATGCCGACCGCGGCGGGTTTGCCGCCGTGCGCATCCGCCTGCGCTTGCCCGACGGGCGCATGTACGGCCTGACCGGCACGCTCGACTACGCCGACCCGTCGGTTGCGGCCAACACTGATTCACTCACCCTTCGCGCCACCATCCCCAACCCGGTGCGCGCCGGCGCCAAGCCGGGCGAGCCCGGCAACCGCGACCTGCTCGACGGCGCTTTCGTGACCGTTTTTGTCGAGGGTGTGCAGCCGGTGCAGGCCCTCGCCGTGCCGCGCGTCGCCGTGCTGTCCGACCAGCAGGGCAATTTCGTCTACGTCGTCGATGCCGAGAAGAAGGTCCAGCCGCGCCGGGTTGTGGTTGGCCAGTCCACCCCGGCCCTGGCCGTCATCGCCAGCGGCCTGGCCGAGGGCGACAGCGTGGTGGTCGATGGCATCCAGCGCATCCGTCCCGGTGCCGTGGTCAACCCGGTACCGTTCGCCCCCCCGGGCGGCCCGCCCGCTGCCAGCCCGGCCGCCGCCAGCCCGGCCGCCGCCGCGCCCCCCGCCGCACCGAGGGGCTGAACCGATGCTCTCCGCCATCTTCGTCGACCGCCCCCGCCTGGCGGTGGTGATCGCCATCATCACCACGCTGGCCGGCCTGATCGCCTGGACGCGC
>JBBQOT010000301.1:0-4639 GCA_038331165.1 Acetobacterales bacterium | reverse complement strand
GCGTTTCGAGGCCGCGGTGCTCGCCCGCTACCGCACCATCATCGCCGTTTCAACGCGCGACGCCGCGGCCCTGCACGCCCGCTATGCCCACCCCGATATCGCGGCAATCGAAACCGGCGTCGACCTCGACTACTTCGCCGTGGCCCCACCCGATGCCGCCCCCCCGGTGGCACCCGACGGCGGCACCATCGTGTTCACCGGCGTGATGGACAGCCCGGCCAACACCGACGGCATCGCCTTCCTGATGGACGAGATATGGCCGCTGGTGCTGCGCGAACGCCCCAATGCGCGGGCGCTGATCGTCGGCCGCAACCCGCAGCCCGCCCTGCTCGATGCCGTGCGCCGCCGCAACCTGGCCTGGACCGTGACTGGATCAGTGCCCGATATCCGCCCGCACATGGCCCAGGGCCACCTCGCCGTTATCCCACTGCGCGTTGGCAGCGGCACCCGCATCAAAGCCTTCGAGGCGATGGCCATGGGCCGCCCGGTGGTGGCCACCACGATCGGCGTCGAAGGCCTGGACATCACGCCGGAAGAACACTTCCTCGCCGCCGATACCGCAGAGGATTTCGCCATCGCCATCCTGCGCCTGCTGGCCGACCCGGCCGAACGTGCGCGCCTCGCCTTGGCCGCTCGGGCGCGGGTGGAGGCGCGGTTCTCATGGGCGCACGTGGCGCGGCAGTTCGAGGCGATCTGTGGGCGGGCTATGGGGAAGTAGGAAGGCAAGGTCAGGGCTTGGCCCGTCGCGCGAAGGCGCGCTCGGGACCTGGTGGGTCCAGAGCGACGCCCTGGCCTTGCTTGTCCATGGGTCAGCTGGGCGATCGGATCGGGGTTCTCACCGTTATACTGGAGACGGAGTTCGTCAAGGCGCTGAGCGTGGTGCTCGATCATGGCCTGGACGCGGTCGAAGCCGCCTGCGCCGAAGCCCTGGAGGCCGGCATCGCCCACGACGATGTGATCCTGGCTGTGCTGACGCGCCGCCGACAGCCAGCCATGCCGCCCAGCATCAGCACGCCCGATGCCCTGCGCCTGACCATCGAACCAATGGCCGATTGCAGCCGCTACGACAGCATAAGGAAAGTCGCGTGACGGCATGAGATTCTGGAAGCCATAAGCAAACTCAAGCTCTTCGGCATGCGCGCCAGCTTCGATGAGATTGCCGGCAAGGGGGCAATCGCCGTCGCCAGCGCAGTCATCCGCACCCGGGTCAGGGGACGCTTCTTTAATCTCGTCGATCTCGTCGATCAACTCGAACAGGAGAAGACTGCCGGCCGCAGCGGGCGCCTTGCTGAAAAACTGCTGCGCTACGATCTCATCGTCATCGACGAACTCGGCCATCTGCCGTTCAGCCAGTCCGGCGGCCAGCGTCCGACCACCAGCGGGGGCACTTCCAAGCCTGCGCCGCGCTGATCCGCAATCGTCGTGACATGGCCGCGGCCGGTTCTACCGGCCGCGGTTACACAACGTACCCCTTCGTTCGTATCGGATATGCCACCATGCTGACCGTTCGCCGTTCTGCGCTGGTAGTGCTGTGCGCCTGCCTGCTTCCACTCGCCGTCCCGGCAGCGGCGCCGCCGGCCGCGGCCCAGGCTTTTCGCGCCGCTCCAAATGCTGGCGTCGATGTGCCGGCCCTGGTTGCGCGTTTGTTGCCCAGCGTGGTGAACATCTCCACCGTGCGTTACGAGACGCCCGCCGATGGCGCTAAGAACGCGCCGGTGGCGCGGCGGCGCAGCCTGGGCTCGGGCTTCGTGATCGACCCGGCCGGCGTGATCCTGACGAACCGGCATGTGATCGAGAATGCCGACGAGATCACGGTGACTTTCGGCGACGGCATCACCCTGGGCGCGACGGTGGTCGCGGTGGCGGCGGCGATGGACATCGCGCTTCTGCGGGTGACGCCGGCGAAGGAATTACCGGCGGTGCGCTAGGGTGACAGTTTCACGCTGCGCCAGGGCGAGCCGGTGATCGCCATCGGCAATCCGCTGGGCTTTGGCGGGTCTGTGACAATGGGAATTGTCAGCGCGCTGGCGCGCGACATCAGTTCCACCCCCTTTGACGACTATGTCCAGACTGACGCCTCCATCAATCCAGGAAGCTCCGGTGGGCCACTGTTCAACCTGGCGGGTGAGGTGATCGGGGTGAACTCGGCGATCGGTACCACAAGCGATACCGCCGGTTCGGTTGGCATCGGCTTCGCCATTCCGTCGAACGACGTGCAGTTCGCGGTGAACCGGTTGTTGCAGTTCGGGCGAATCCGGGTGGGGTGGCTGGCGGTGCAGGTGCGCAAGACGAGCGCGCCGGTGGCCGACGCGGTGGGGCTGCCGGCGGCGCGCGGAGTGATTGTGACCAGCGTGGACGTGACGCATCCGACGCTGGCCGAGGTGATCCTGCCGAGCGACGTGATCCTGAGCGTCGATGGCGATGAGGTGCACGATGTCCGCACCTTCAACCGCACCGTGGGCCAGCATGAGGTGGGCACGGTCGCGTCGCTGACGCTGTGGCGCGACCGGCGGGAAGTGGTGGTCAAGGTGCAGATCGGCGACAACCCCGAGGACCTGCGCCGCGGCATTGCCAAACCGACGCGCGAGCCGCGGGCGCCTGCGAACGCTGCCGATCTGGGGCTTAGGGCCTGAGGCGGAATAAGCAAGGCGGGGGATTCGCCCCTCGACCCCACCAAGTCCGGAGCGCGCCTTCGCGCGACGGCCGTCGCCCTTGGAACCCCTTACTTGAGTGTTGTTTAGGGAAGGGGGCCATCGGGATGTTTCAACCACCGTGATGGCCCCCTTCCCCAAACAACACTTAAAAAAATGGAGTCCAGAGGCGCTGCCTCTGGCGGGTCCAGGGCAGAGCCCTGGCCTTACTTATCTCGTCTCAGGCCCTTAACCTCGCCCCACTGACCGCCGAGGTTCGCACGCGCCTGAAGCTGACCGAGGGGCAGCCGGGGCTGGTGCTGGAGCGTGTGGAGCCGTTCAGCCCGGCGGCGGAGCAAGGGCTGCTGGCCGGTGAGGTGATCTTGCTGGTGCACCGCGATCCCGTGCTCTCGGTACGGGATTTTTGGAACAAGATGGAGCGGGTGCGTGGTGAAGGGCGCGGACGCGCGCTGCTGTTGATCCGTGGCGCCGATGGTGAGCGTTGGGTCGCGATCCCGACAACCTGACGGCAGTATGAATCGCGTCGGGTTCGCCGGAGGCTGTGCTCGCAACCGCCACAGGCTTCCGACCTATGCTCCCGACCTAATTACAGTTACTGACAAACCTGCGGCGGCTCATCTCGTTGTAACGTTGCGGCCCGAGCCGAGACCCCCATGACGATCCCAATGGAGTGCAATAATGGCCCGACTCGACGATATTCCCGAACCCACGCGGTCGGCGATCCTGGCGCTGGACGTGCCAGTAGCCACAAGCACCCCCTGCGTCGACGGCCCTCCGCTCACCGCCCGCCGAGTCGCCATTGTCTCGTCGGCGGCGCTGCACCGTCGCGGCGAGCCGTCCTTCCCGGCGGGCAGCGCTGAGGTGCGGGTGCTGCCCGCATCGCTGCCGACGCGGGACATCGTGATGTCACATGTCTCGATCAATTTCGACCGCACCGGCTGGTCGCGCGATGTGAACGTGGCCTATCCGATCGACAGGCTGCGCGAGCTCGCCGAACATGGCGTGATCGGGTCGGTGGCCGACGCGCACTACAGCGTGATGGGGTCGACCGATCCGCGCACCATGGTGGCAACGGCTGATGCGATGGCACACGGCATGCGTGCCGAGGGCGTTGACGCCGTTCTGCTCTGCCCGGTCTGACCGTTCTGCACGCGCGCCGTGTGCGCGCTTTCGCAGATGCTGGAAGAACGGGGCCTGGCGACGGTGGTGATCGGCCTGGTGCGGCCGCACATGGAACGCAGCGGCAATCCGCGCGGGCTGTTCGTGCCGTTTCCCCTTGGCCGACCGCTGGGCGAGCCCGGCGATGCGATTTTTCAGCACCGAGTGCTGTTGGCCGCACTGCGGTTGTTGGAGCGCCGCGACGGCCCGGTGCTGCTGGAGGATTATCCGGACGATGCGCTCAGCCAAGCGCCGCTTCCCGGCTGGCAACCCTCCTTCTCCCCCGCGCTCTCCACCCCCACATCACCTGCCGACTGGCAGGCGGCGCTGGAGGCTGAGATCGCCGCGGCACGGCCATCGTGGGAGCGCGCCCGGGCCCGATGGGGGCGCAGCGCCGTCGGCGTGTCGTTTCAGCCGCCGGAGGCTTGGGGCGCCTATGCCGCTTCGTTCCTGGCCGGCACTCCGCCGACGCCGCCCCCGCCGCTGGAGTCGTCGTCGCTCGGGCTACGCTTCCTGGCGGATGATCTGCGCGCGTTCATCAACGAGGCGGCACTTGGCGAGGGCGAGGTGCCGCCGCCGGACCAGCTCAATCCGTGGCTGTACCGTCACACCATGGCCGGGCGGTTGTTGCTGGCCCTGCGCTCTGCGGCGCTGACCAGTTCCGACAATGGCTTCAAGACCGTGGGCAGCCGCTTCCTGGTGCCGACGCCCTGGGTGCCGGCTATGTAGGAAAGGGCAGGATCAGGAAGCTCCGAGGCGCGCGCCGGCGCACATCAGGAGGCCTTCAAACCTGCCAGCGCCAGGACCGGCCAGGGCAGCGCCGCGTCGCC
>JBBQOT010000300.1:0-4644 GCA_038331165.1 Acetobacterales bacterium | reverse complement strand
TCGAACCAGTCGTCACCCATCAAACCAATTCCGAACCCTGCGATCCGACGATTTTGCCATCGATCAACAGAAATCGAAATAAGAGCGATTTATTTTCGTATATTTAAGGTCCAGGGGCTTGGCCCGTCGCGCGAAGGCGCGCTCGGGACCTGGTGGGTCCCCGTCGGCGCGGCTTCGCGCCGCGACGGCGACGCCCGGGCCTTGCGTGGCCATGCGTCATCCCAAACAGTGATTGGTATTACGTAGCGGCCACCTTCCGCCACCGCACCCGTCGCAGCGCCGCCACCGCGACCACCGTCAGGCCCAGCACCAGCACCTGCGACGCCGGCCGGACCATGGGGTCGAAGTCGAGATTGACCTGCAGCACGCGTGCGGCCGGGACCTTGGTGGCCAGGCCGTACCAGGCAACCTCGGTCGCGGCGGTCACCAGCATCGCCACCGGTGCCAGCGCCGCCAGCACCGCGAGCCGCACCTGGTACCGGCGGGCCAGCGCGCGCCACAGCATCAGCCAGGCGAACAGCCCGAACCAGAACACCGCGTTCACCGCATTGATCTTGGCCTGTAGGGCATAGTGGAACAGCGCCAGCGCGATCAGTGGATAGACCCAGCGGTGCAGCTTCTTCCAGCGCTGCCGCAGCCGCCGCTGCCATCCGTCGGTCGAGGTGACGGCCAGGACACCCAGTCCCAGCAGCACGACGAAACCTACCGTCAGATAGAAGCGCAGCACGATCTCGCTGGCGACGGTCCAAAGATTCCACTTCTGGTCGGCGATATACAGCAGCAGGTGCAGCCCGCCATACAGCGCTGCCGTCACCCCCAGCATGCGCCGCAGCAGCAGCACGCGCGGCCAGTCGAACACGGCGCGGGCCGGCGTGACTGCCAGCGCGAACACCAGAAACCGCACCGCCCAGTCGCCGGTACGGTGGATCGCCTCGGTGATCGGCCGCCCGCCCAGATCGCCCGCCCCCCAGCGCGCCAGCAGCCACAGCGCCGGATACAGCGCAAACAGCAGCAACGCCGCCTTCAGCGGTGAAAATTTTCCCGCTTGGTCGTTCCAGGGCATGGCCGGGTCACTCCGTGTCTGTCGGAACGACTCCGCCGGCGGTCAGACGTGACACCCTATCGTCCCGGCGGCCGCCCCCCTGGCGTCATCCCTGCCGGCATCTCGATCTTCGAGAAATCCGCCGGCGGCTTGAACAGCGCCGCCGGTTGCGGGGCATAGGTGACGCCGGTGGCGATGATCGTGCCCTTGCCGTCGATGCCATTGCCCCGCAGCATCACGCCGTCCTCGGTCAAGCACGCATTGCCGTTGCCATCCGATGAGGTGATGTCCCACACGGTGCATTTCATCCCGGCCACCGACTCGCTGCCGCGCCGCGCGAACCGCATCGTGTCGGACAGCAGGAAGCCGCGCGAGAACGCGTTGTTCACCGGCATTTCCATGTACCGCCGATCCTGCGTCATCACCATCGTCATCGTCTGGGTACTGTGATCCACGATGACATAGGACCCGGCGCTCCGTCCCCCACCAGCCGGCCCGCCCATGCCTTCCACCCGCATGAGCCGCCCGCTGGAGGTGAACAACACCCGCAGGTCCTGTTGCTGCTGCTGTCCCTGCACCGGCCCGATAGCGCGATAGCTGACCGCCACATCCCGCGTCGGCAGGATCGTCGGCCGCTCCTGCGCCTGCGTGCCGCCCGCGCACACCATCAATCCTATCGCCAGCATCGTCCGTCGCATCGAAACCCTCTCCATCACATCGCCTGTCGCCCGGCCAGGCCGCGGATCTCCGCCGCCAGCGCCGCCGGGTCCGGAGCTAAGAGGAACTGCGCTGGAGTCTCCAGCGCCGTGGTCAATTGCTGCTTGTATCGGTCCCGTGGAATCTCCACAGCCCCTAGCCGGGTCAGGTGACCGGTCACAAACTGCGTGTCCAACAGCACGAAGCCACCGAGCCGCAGCCTGGCCACCAGATGCACCAACGCCACCTTCGAAGCATCCGTTGCCCGGCTGAACATGCTCTCGCCGAAGAACGCCCCGCCGAGGGCGACGCCGTACAGCCCCCCCACCAGCCGCCCGTCCACCCAGCTCTCCACCGAATGCGCCACCCCACGCCGGTGCAGTTCGGTGAACAGACCCTCAATCTGCGGGTTGATCCAAGTATCCTCCCGCCCCGGCGCCGGCGCCGCGCACCCCGCGATCACCCCAGCGAAATCGCGATCGGCGGTGACGGTGAAGGCGCCGGATTCCACCGTGCGCAGCAGCCGCCGCGGCAGATGGAACCGGTCCAGCGGCAGCACGCCCCGCTGCTCCGGGTCCAGCCAGTACAGCCGGTCGGCCTCGCGCGCCTCGGCCATCGGGAAGAACCCGGCGCGATAGGCCCGGATCAGCAGTTCGGGCGTGATCTCGACCGTGCGGCGCGACATGCCACCATTCTGCCCGAGTCCACCCCCGTCAGGCCAGCACCCAGCTCTTGAACAGGTCGAGATCGATGTTTCCCCCGCACAGCACCAAGCCGACCCGCCGCCCCGCCTGCCGCTCACTCTCCTGCAGCAGGGCCGCGAGCGGCGCGGCGCCGGCCCCTTCTGCGAGGTTGTGGGTGTCGGTCCAGTAGGCGCGGATGGCGGCGGCGACTTCATCGTCAGTCACCGTCACCACACGCACGGCGCCGGCGCGGATGATCGCCAGAGCCTCGGCATCCGGCTGGCGGGTGGCCATGCCGTCGGCCTTGGTGTCGGCGCGGTTGGTCTCCACGACATGGCCGGCAGCGAACGACAGGGCGTAAGAGGGCGCGCCGGTGCTTTGCACGCCAATGATCTCGGTGGAGAGGCCAAGCAGATCCCGGGTGCGGATAGCGCCGCAGATGCCCGAACCGAGGCCGATCGGCACATACAGCGCGTCCAGTGGCGGACCACCCTGTTTGGATACCTCGCGGAACAACTCATGCGCCCAGGTGGCCACGCCCACCACGAGATCGGCGTGGAAGCTGGGGGCGAAGCGCAGGCCCTCCTGCTCCGCCAACGCCTTGGCATGCACGCGGGCCTCGTCGAAATCGCTGCCATGCTCCACCAAGGTGGCGCCAAACGCACGCATGGCGGCGTTCTTCTCGGTTGAATTGCCACGCGGCACCACGATGGTCACCCTTACCCCGGCGCGCGCGCCGGCATAAGCGAGCGACTGGCCGTGGTTGCCACGGGTGGCCGAGACGACGCCGCGCACCGCATCCCCGCGGCGCCGCAGCCGATCGAAATAGGTAAGGCCGCCGCGCACCTTGAAGGCGCCAGTGGGGGTGTGGTTCTCGTGCTTCACCCAGACCTCGCAGCCACAGCGCGCGGCCAACAGCGGCCAAGCGTAGGCGGGCGTCGGCGGAAAGGCGGCATGGACGACGGCGGCAGCCTCGTCGAGTTCGGCCATCGAGAACATCGCGGACTCCGCAAAGGAAAAGGGCCGTCGCGGCATGCCGCGACGGCCCTGATCAGAAAAGACCCTGGCCGGAACTCCGGAGGATCAGGCCAGCTTGAGGTTGGTGGCAGCGGCCTTGCCGCGCTCCATGACTACGTCGTAGCTGACCTTCTGGCCGTCGTTCAGGCCCTTCAGCCCGGCTGCCTGCACGGCGGTGATGTGGACAAACACATCCTTGCCGCCATCCTGCGGCATGACGAAACCGAAGCCCTTGGTGGCGTTGAACCACTTTACAGTGCCGATAGCCATGAACGTAGACTCCTGAGTTCAGCCGTGCGCCAGCGCAGCCGTTGGTGTGGGTATGGTTGACTGATTGAGGGTCGCTCTGCCCGGGAAGGTTCGACCGGCGGCGCAACCGCGCTGGCGGTCTCGCCGACGGTCGTTCAGCCGAGCCCACGCCAGTTGCGCCGGCGTGCTGTTGCTGCACCCAGCGCGCCTGACGTCTTTGTCCGAACCTTTGCGCACGGTCAAAGCAATCGCGATCAGACGTGAAGAACGAGGGCGGAAGGGGCGCCTCAGGCCAGCTTCAGGTTGGTGGCCGCGGCCTTGCCGCGCTCCATGGCCACGTCGTAGCTGACCTTCTGCCCTTCATCGAGGCCGCGCAGGCCAGCGGCCTGGACTGCGGTGATGTGGACGAAGACGTCCTTGCCGCCGTCCTGCGGCATGATGAAACCGAAGCCTTTTGTGGTATTGAACCACTTGACAGTGCCGATAGCCATAGTTGCGTCGTACTCCGAACGGTCACTGCGCAGGAAACGCGCAGCGGATGGGGACAACCGAGCCTTTGGTCGTCCTGAAGGCATCCGCCGAACCGAGCACGGGGAGGATTCTTCCTCTCCCGAACACGGTCTCCATTGGCCGGAGGCACGACAAACGTAGCCAAAACACGATTGCGGTGACAATTGGGCGCAGAAACCGGCGCCCGAGTCAATCATTACCGCACCGGCTTCATCGTATCGCTATCATCGGGCACCGATCCACCCGCCACTGCGGCACATCGGCATCAGCCCCATGCCGCCGGCTGAGCAAACGAACGCCGGCCCCGGTGTTGCCACCGGGGCCGGTTGTCGTATCGGTCGAACGAGCCTGAAGCCTGTTTCCGTCCCCGGCGCGCCGCACGTGGCACACCGGGGGGGTGGGAAATCAGAAGTCCATGTCGCCCATGCCGCCCATGCCGCCGCCCGG
>JBBQOT010000299.1:0-4648 GCA_038331165.1 Acetobacterales bacterium | reverse complement strand
ATTACACATCTCAATCATCAGCGCTTGTTGGCGTCAACTCCTGCGCGAAACCACGAACGCCGCGAGGTCGCGCAGCAGTCGCGCCTCCTCGCCGAAGCTGTCCAGGTGTGCCGCGGCCTGGGCGGCCAGCGCCTCGGCCTGGGCGCGGGCGCGGTCCACGCCCCAGACGGCGACCAGCGTGGCCTTGCCTTGGGCGATGTCCTTGCCGGCGGTCTTGCCGATCTCCTCCGCCGTGCCGGTCACATCCAGCACGTCATCGGCAATCTGGAACGCGGCGCCGACGTCGCGGCCATAGGCGGCCAGCAGGTGGCGCTGGTGCGTCGATGCGCGGCCCAGCATGGCGCCGGCCTCGGCACTGAACTGGATCAGCCGGCCGGTCTTGAGCGCCTGCATGCGCGCGATCGCCTCGGCCGCCAGGGTCTGGCCGTTGCCCAGCATGTCGATCATCTGCCCGCCACACATGCCGCGCGCGCCGACCGCATGGCCCATCGCGTGCACCAGTTCGATGCGTGCCTCGGCGCTGGAATGGGTGTCGACCTCGGCCAGCACTTCGAAGGCACGGGCCTGCAGCGCATCGCCGGCCAGGATCGCGGTGGCCTCGTCGAACGCGCGGTGGCAGCTCGGCTTGCCGCGCCGCATGTCGTCGTCGTCCATCGCCGGCAGGTCGTCGTGGATCAGCGAATAGGCGTGCACCATCTCAACCGAGGCAGCGACGCGTGCGGCGCAGCGGCGCTCGACGCCGAACAGTGCTGCCGCCTCCATCACCAGGAAGCCGCGCATGCGCTTGCCGCCGTTGAGCGTGGCATAGCGCATCGCCTCGCACAGCCGCGCCTCGCTGCCCTCGATGGCGGGCAACAGGTCGTCGATTGCGGCTTCGACCTCGCCGGCTACCTGTTTCAGCGCGGCATCCAGGGCCAGGCCCATCGTCGTTGGCATTCTGCTGCTACTCCGGGCGGCCGAGGGACAGGCTGCCGTCGGCCGCCACCACGATGGCCTGCACCCGCGCCTCGGCCTCGGCCAGCTTGGCCTCGCAATGCCGGCGCAGCAGCGCCCCGCGCTCATAGGCGCCGATCGCGTCCTCCAGCTTCTGCTGGCCGCCCTCCAGGCCGCGCACGATGCGCTCCAACTCGGCCAGCGCATCCTCGAAGGACAGCGCGGCGATCTCGGGTGGCACGGGGTGCGGGGTGGCGGACATACGGGGTCCTCGTCGGGTGGGCATTCGAAATCTAACCGCTGGCGGCGGCGAAGCCCAGGGCGGTGGGGCGGTATCAGCCGTCCATCAGCGCGCGCACATGCGCCGCCGCCGAGCAGGCCAGCGCATCGAGGTCGTAGCCCCCCTCCAGCAGCGACACCAGCCGGCCCTGGCAGTGGCGGCGCGCCACCTCCATCAGCCGGCCGGTCAGCCAGGCGAAATCCGCCGTTTCCAGCCGCAGCTGCGCCAGTGGGTCGGCCTTGTGCGCGTCGAACCCGGCCGAGACGATCAAAAGCTCCGGCGCGAACTGCTCCAGCGCGGGCAGGATCAGCTCCTCCCACGCCGCGCGAAAATCGGCCGAGCCGGTGCCGGGGCGCAGCGGGGCGTTGACGATATTGCCCACGCCGCGCTCCTCGGCCGCACCGGTGCCGGGATAGCAGGGGTATTGGTGGGAGGAGGCATAGAACAGCGTCGGGTCGGCCTGAAAAATGTCCTGCGTGCCGTTGCCGTGGTGCACGTCGAAATCCACCACCGCGACGCGGCCGAGCCCCCAGCGCGCCTGGGCATGGCGGGCGGCGATGGCCGCATTGGCGAACAGGCAAAACCCCATCGGCCGGTCGCGCTCGGCATGGTGGCCAGGCGGGCGGGCGGCGACGAACACCTGCTTCGCCCAGCCCTCCATCACCGCGTCGACCGCCATTACGGCGCCGCCGGCGGCGCGCAGGGCGGCCTCGCGGCTGCCAGCGCTCATCATAGTGTCGGCGTCGAGTGCGATGCGCTGGCCAGGTTCGGGTGCGATCTCCAGGATCGCCTGCACGTAGTCCGGTGGGTGGACCAGCGCCAGTTGTGCATCGGTCGCCAGCGGCGCGAGGTCGCGCAGCAAGGCGGAGAAATGCGGGTGTTCGAGCGCCTGTAGCACACGGCGCAGGCGGTCCGGGCGCTCGGGGTGAAAAGGCCCGGTGTCGTGGTCGAGGCAGGCGGGGTGGGTGATCAGCGCGACGGTCATGGCCCGTCTGCCGGTGTTTTGCCCAGGGTCCCTTCAGGCGGCGGCTCCTCACGGCGGCGAACAACGAAGCTGAACACGCCGCTCTCCTCGCTCCACGCCACCAGGGCATGGCCGGTTTCGCGGCAGAAGGCCTGGAAATCGGCCACCGCGGCGCGGTCGGTTGCCAGCACGCGCAACCGCTCGCCGGCCGCCATGCCGCGCAGCATGCGGTTGGCGCGCAGCACCGGCAGCGGGCAGTTCAGCCCTTTCACGTCCAGCAGAGTCTCGCTCATGCGCACCATCCTGCGTCGTCGCCCCTGCTTGAGCAAGCCGCGGCGGCGGCGCACAGTGGCGCCATGCGCATCTGGCCACAGTACGACTTCCGCATCGGCATAGACCTCGGGGGCACCAAAATCGAGGTGGCCGCCCTGGCCCCCGATGGCCAGTTGCTGCACCGCCACCGCGTGCCCACGCCGCATGGCTACGACGCCTCGGTGCGCGGCATGGCCGAGATGATCGGCGATCTGGAACGCAAGATGGGCGGCACCGGCTCGGTCGGCTTTGGCATCCCAGGCGTGATCTCGCCGGTGACCGGGCTGGTGAAGAACGCCAACACCATCGCGCTGAACGGCCATCCGTTCGACCGCGATATCGCCGCCCTGCTGGGCCGCGAGGTGCGGGTGGAAAACGACGCCAACTGCTTCACCCTGTCGGAGGCCGCCGATGGCGCTGGCGCCGGGGCCAATGGGGGCACCGGAGCCAGTGGGGGCGCAGGAGGGGGCGTGGTGTTCGGCGTGATCCTGGGCACCGGCTGCGGCGGCGGCATCGTGGTGGACGGGCGGGTCATCCGCGGCCGCAACCACGTCACCGGCGAATGGGGCCACACCCCCTTGCCGTGGCCGACGCCCGATGAACTGCCGGGCATCAAGTGCTGGTGCGGCCACTACAACTGCCTGGAGACGCTGATCTCCGGCCCCGGCCTGGCCATGGACTGCGACGGGCCCGATGCGCGGGATGCCCATGCGGTGGTGGCGCGCGCCATGGCGGGCGAGGCCAAGGCGCAGGCCGCGCTCGACCGCCATGCCGACCGGCTGGCGCGCGGGCTGGCGGTGGTGGTCAATATTCTCGACCCCGATGTGATTGTGCTGGGCGGTGGGTTGTCGAATCTCGACCACCTGTATGCGCAGGTGCCGAAGCTGATGGCGCCGCATGTCTTCTCCGATTTCGTGCACACGCCAATTGTGAAGAACATGCACGGCGATTCCTCGGGTGTGCGCGGCGCCGCTTGGCTGTGGCCGCCACCAGCCACCTGATGCCAGCACTTTGCCGCGACTGCGGGGCCGACCCGGGCGATGCGCCCGTCTGCCCCGCCTGCGGCCACCGGCGCATTGTGCGCCACCCCGAGTTGCTCGACCTGACCATCGCACACGTCGATTGCGACGCCTTCTACGCCAGCGTCGAGAAGCGCGACCGGCCGGAACTGATGTCCCGCCCGGTGATTGTTGGCGGCGGGGTGCGCGGCGTGGTCTCGGCCGCCTGCTACGTCGCGCGGATCTATGGCGTGCGCAGCGCCATGCCAATGTTCAAGGCGCTGAAGGCCTGTCCCGATGCCGTGGTGATCCGACCCGATTTCGCCAAATACACCGCCGCCGCGCGGCAGATCCGCGCCCTGATGGACACCCTCACGCCACTGATGCAGCCGCTTTCGATCGACGAGGCGGTGCTGGATCTTGCCGGCACCCAGGCGCTGCACGGCGCCCCGCCCGCCGCCGTGCTGTCCCGCTTTGCGCTGGAGGTGGAAAAGCAGGTCGGCGTCACCGTCTCGATCGGCCTCGCGCGCAACCGGTTGATGGCCAAGATCGCCGCCGGCCGCGATAAGCCGCGCGGCTTCTGCGTGATCGGCGCCGAGGCCGCCGCCCTGCTGGCCCCCGAGCCGGTGCGCCTGCTCCCTGGCGTCGGCCCCGCGCTGGCCAAAAAGCTCGAAGCCATGGGCATCACCCGGCTCGGCCACCTTCAAGCCATGGACGAGGCCACCGCCCGCCGCCGCCTGGGTGATGACGGCCCCGCTTTGGTGCAGCGCGCCCGCGGCGAGGACAGCCGCCTGGTGCACCCCGACCGCGACACCAAGTCGATCAGCGCCGAGACCACCTTCAACACCGACCTGATCGACCAGCCAGCACTGGAACGCGAACTGTGGCGGTTGTCGGAAAAACTGGCCGGCCGCCTGCGCCTGTCCGACTACGCCGCCGCGGGCGTGGTGCTGAAGCTCAAGACCGCCAGCTTCGCCAGCCGCACCCGCACCCAGCGCCTGCCGCACCCCACCCGCCTGCCCGACCTGCTGTTTCAGACCGCACGTACCATGCTGGCGCGCGAGGTCGACGGCACCGCGTGGCGCCTGATCGGCATCGGCGCCCAGCCCCTGGCCCCGGCCGGCATGGCCGACCCGCCGGACCTTGCCGATCCCGCACAGC
>JBBQOT010000298.1:0-4698 GCA_038331165.1 Acetobacterales bacterium | reverse complement strand
GTGGCGGAGGGGCGGGCGCTGCTGCGGGGGGATGGCGGGGCGGGCGGGGCGGCGATGTCGGCGGTGTACAACGCCTATGGCTGCAACATGGCGCTGCGGCTGGCGACCATGCGCGACCACGGCCTGCGGTTCGACGAGGCGCTGCCGCTGTATGCCTGGTACGAGGACATCGACCTGTGCCGCCGCGCCGCCCGCCATGGCGAGATCGTGCATGTTCCTGGCGCGCGCGGCGTTCACCTCGGCACCAAGCTGGGGCGCACTTCGGGGGTGCGGTTCGGCTATTCCCAGATGGTCAACCCGGTCTACCTGGCGCGCAAGGGTAGCTATTCCTGGGGCCGCGCGCTGCGCAGCATGGCGCGCAACCTCGCCGCCAACCTGGCGCATTGGCTGGTGCCGGAGCCCTGGGTCGACCGGCACGGCCGGTTGCGCGGCAACCTCGCGGGGTTGGCCGATCTCGCCCGTGGGCGGGTCGATCCCGGCCGGATCCTGTCGCTGTGACTGCCGCAGCGACAGGTTCCGCGCGCTGCGCGATCTGCTTCGCCAGCGACGCTGGGTATCTGGTGCCGACTCTGGTGGCGGCCGCACAGGCACGGCGCTGGAGTGGCGCAGCGTTGGCCGAGGTGTTTGTCTTCGCGATCGGACTGGACGCGCGGGCCGCCGACGCGGCAGCACCGGCCTGCGATGCGGCCGGCGTGCGGCTGGTGCGCGCCGACGCGTTTATGGACGATGCGGGGGTGGGCGACGCGATGATGGCGCGACTGCTGCTGGACCAGTTGGTGCCGCCGGGGTTCGCCGAGTTTCTCTACCTCGATGCCGACGTGCAGGTGGTCGGGTCGCTCGACCCTTTGCTGGCCTGCGGGGTGCCGCCCGGCCATGTGCGGGCGGCACTCGACCCGATGGCCTTTCGGGTCCGCAGCGGCGGGCGGGACGGTGCCGCGATGGCGGCGCGAATGGCCGCCGCCGGCGTGCCTGCTGCGCGCTGGCCGCATTATTTCAACAGCGGCGTGCTGCATATCGCGCGCGACGGCTGGGGTGACATTGGCGGGGCCGCGCTGGTACTGCACCGGGGGGCGCCGGCCGGCCAGCCATTCCCCGATCAGGACGCGCTGAACATCGCCGCGGCCGACCGCACCATCACCATGTCGCTGGCGTGGAATTTCCCGATCTTCCTGCGCAATGCCGGGCTCGACCGCGTTGTGCGCCCGGCGATTCTGCATTTCATGGCGCAGCCGAAGCCGTGGGACGGCGATTTTCCGCCGTGGTCGCGGGCCGAGACGCAACCCTACGCCGATCTGTTGCAGCGCTACCCTGGCCTTGTGCCGTACCTGGCCGCGATGCCGGTGGTGCGGCGGCTGCGCTACGCGCTCCAGCAGCGCGGCAAACGGCTGCTGGAGGCGCGGAGCTGGGGGCGTGGGGCGTTGCGCGGGGCGGTGTTGGAGGCGGAGGTGGGGCTGGGCCAGCGTGGTGGCTTGTCTGTACTACATGGAGCGCCTACATGCACCTCATGACCAAAGTCGTACCACTGCCGGTCTCCGTCCGCCTCGACCCAGAAGTGCGCGCGGTGCTCGAAAGCGAAGCGACGGCGCGGGCCATGGGGCTGTCCAGCCTGTTGCGCGAACTGGCCACGCTGGCGGCACGCGACATCCGCCGGTCGCGCATTCGGGCGCAGAGCGGCGCTGTGGGCGCGCATGTGGCGCAGAATCCGCAGGCGGCGGCGTTTTATCGCGACTGGGGCACGAAGCGGAATAAAGGCTGAGGCGTGACCGCCTTCGTCGCTGGCCAGATCGTGGTGGCCGACTGGCGCGACGCCCTGCCGAAAGAGCCGAAGCTGCGCCCGGCAGTGGTGGTCGAAGACCATGCGCTGTTCGATCCCGCCTATCCCAACGTGATCCTGGTGCCGTTGACCGAGGATGCGTTTCTCGCGATCGCCGACCTGTCGGTGCGGATCGAGCCGACGGCGGGGAACGGCTGCACCAAGACCTGCTACGCGCTGTCGCACTGTGTGGCGACGACGTCGAAGGAACGGGTACGGGGAACCGACTCGCGGATTACTGCAGCCGAACTCGCGGCAGTTCGGGAGCAGATCGCGGTGGCGGTAGGGGTGAGTTAGAGACCAATAAGCATTAAACCAAGCGCCGAAGATTTTGACGAACTTTCAGGCAAGGCCAGGGCTTTGCCCTGGACCCACCAGGGGCCAAGCCCCTGGACCTTAAATATATGATAATAAGGTGGTTTCCAAAGGCCGACGGTCTTTGGAAATCCATTATTTTTCTTACGATTAAGGTGCAGGGGCTTGGCCCCTGCTGGGGTTTGGGGCGAAGCCCCATGCTTGCCTGATCATGATTCAGTGTTTTCGGTGGTTGGTATTATTACTGTATTGTGAGGTTGGCAGAAGCGCCTGCCAGGGTTCAAGCTGGCAGGCCGCCCGCCCTCGGTGAAAGTGTGGAATAGTTACGTCGCGTAGTCGTCCCCCTCCTTGTCCAGGATGCGGCGCCAGGAATCGAGGTGCATGCGGGCATCGACCTTTGCGCCCCAGGGGCCATTGTAGCCGCGGCGCAGGCGGTCGGGCAGGCGGCGCAGGGGTTGGCCGGACGACATGGCGGTGAGCTGGTACATCGCGGTGCGTTCGGCGCCGTGCAACTCGTCGAACGCCTCGTGCACCGTGGGGCCGATGACGGTGACGCCATGGCTGGCCATGATCATGATGGTCTTGTCGCCCATCAGGCGGGCGATGCGGTCGCCCTCGTCGTTGTCGGCCACCGGCTCGTCGCCCTCCAAGTCGACCACGATGCGGTCGTTGAGCATCAGGTTGTTGTGGTGCGACAGGGTGATCTGGGGATTGGCCAGCATGGAGATGGCGGTGAGATACTGCGGGTGCACGTGCATCACGCAGGCGGCCGCCGGGTTCAGCACGTGGATGCGGGCATGGATATGGAAGGCCACCTTGCGGAGTTCCCCGGTGCCGCGCACTACCTTGCCGTCGAGGGTGCAGACGATCAGCGATGAGGCGGTCAGCTCCTCGAAGCGCATGCCGCGCGGGTTGATCAGGAACAGCGGCTCCGCGCCCGGCAGCATCAGCGAGTTGTGGTTGCCGATCTGCTCGTTCCAGCCCAGCCGAGCCGAGATGCGGAACACCGCGGCCATGTCGCAGCGCAAGCGCCACTCCTCGGCTTCGGCTTCGCTGTTGGTGAGGTTCTTGATGACGGCAGACATGGGGGGCTCCTGGGGGGTGATGCAGCAAGGCAGCAGTTCTTTTTTGAAAAAAAGAACCAAAAAACTTTTATCCGTTTGCTCCCCGTCCGGAAGCTGGGGGTGACCTAAATGGATGAAGTCTTTTTGCTTCGTTTTCTTCAGAAAAAGAAGACTTCTCCTTCTTAACTGGCGTAATCGTTACCTTCGCGGTCGAGAATGCGGCGCCAGGCGTCGAGATGCATGCGGGCATCGACCTTGTCGCCCCAGGCGCCGAGATAGTGGCGGCGCGATTCCTCGGGCAGTTTGCGCAGCCGCTTGCCGGTCGACAGCGCGGTCATGTGGTACATCATCGTGCGCTCGGCCTGGTGCAACTCGTCGAAGGCGCTGGCGATATCGGGGCCTACGACAGTCACGCCGTGGCTGCCCATGATCAGGATCGATTTGTCGGCCAGGGCCGCGGCCAGGCGGTCGCCCTCCTCGATGGTGCTGGCGCCGGAGCGGGCACCGAAGTCGAAGGCGGTGCGGTCGGCCAGCAACAGGTCGTTGAAGTGCGACAGCGTCACCTCCGGCTCGTCCAGCAGCGACAATGCCGTGAGGTATTGCGGATGTACGTGCAGCACGCAGGTGGCGGCCGGGTTCTGCACATGGATGCGGGCGTGGATGAAGAACGCCACTTTTCGAAGTTCGCCCGTGCCGCGCAGGACATTGCCGTCGAGGTCGCAGACGATCAACGAGGAGGCGGTCAGTTCCTCGAAGCGCATGCCGCGCGGGTTGATCATGAAGGTCGGTGTATCGCCGGGCCGGGCCAGCGGCAGCATGATGGAATTGTGGTTGCCGATCTGCTCGTTCCAGCCCAGCCGGGCGGAGATACGGAACACCGCGGCCATGTCGACCCGCAGCGCCCATTCCGCCTCTTCGGCAGCGGTCGAGGACAGCGATTTCACCAGTGCGGACATCGGGCGAACCTCCGATTGCAAGCTTCCATCGTGCGCAGGCGCGTGGAGGCTGTCGTGCTTAAGCGGGTGGGGGGCATCCTGCGACACCACAAGGTTCTTGCCAAGCGCCCGGGTTGGCCGCAGCATCAGGTCTTATAATCGTCTTGTTCAGGGGGGGCCACCGATGATCCGACGTCGCACGTTCAATGCCAGCCTGTTGGCTGGCACCGCCGCGGCAAGTTTGCCGCTACCCGCCTTCGCGCAGAAGAAGGGCGGCGACGCGGTGATGGGACAATCCTCGCCGCCACCCACGATCGACGCCCAGACCTCGTCGGCCGCGGCTAGCCGCAACATCTCGCTGCATGTGCACGAGACGCTTTTTGCGCGCGACGAGAATGCCAACCCGCAGCCTGATCTGGCTGAGGGTGTGGACATCTCGGCCGATGGCCTGACCTACAAGTTCCCGCTGCGCGGCGGGGTGAACTTCCACAACGGCAAGGTGATGACGTCGGCCGACGTGAAGGCCAGCCTGCAGCGCTATGCCCAGATTGGCATGTCGAAGTTCTTCATG
>JBBQOT010000297.1:0-4761 GCA_038331165.1 Acetobacterales bacterium | reverse complement strand
CGCGGCATAGATGCCGATTGTGCCGCGCAACGCGTAGACGACGGCTGTGTCCACGACGAACCCGGCCGCCCCGACGGTGCCGAACCGCAGGAACTGCATCGCCAGCCGCGCCAGCGCTTCGCCGAGAAACCGTTCAAGCAGGACTTGCATTCCCTCCGCATAGTGCGGCTCCATCCGGAGGGAAAGCCCGCTCGTGTGCCGTGTCGATTGGGGGGTGCATTGCGCGCAAGAATTCCGCTACGCTTTGGTGACAGGGATCGCCGGACCGCGCCGCGGCACAAAGCCGGGCCGTGGGACTGAGCAAAAGAGCTTCACCGACCGCAATCATTGATTGGGGAATTTTTCGCATGCAGCGACGCAGCCTGCTCAAGGGAATGTCGGCCGCCGGGCTCAGCCTGGCAGCACCGTCGATCGCCGCGGCGCAGGGGGCGCGGGTCTTGAAGTTCATTCCCCATGCCGATCTCACCGTGCTCGATCCCATCTGGACCACGGCCTATGTCACCCGCAATCACGGCTACCTCGTGTACGACACGCTGTTCGGCATGGACGACACCTATAGGGTATCGCCGCAGATGGCCGCCGGCATCACCGTGGAGAACGACGGCAAGCTTGTGCGCATCACCCTGCGCGACGGGCTGAAATTCCATGACGGCGAAAGGGTGCTGGCACGCGATTGCGCAGCCTCGATCCGGCGCTGGGGTGCGCGCGACACCTTCGGCCAGAGTTTGATGGCAGCCACCGACGAACTCGCCGCACCCGACGATAGGACGATCCAGTTCCGCCTCAAGCATGCCTTCGCCCTGCTGCCCGACGCGCTGGCCAAGGCGCCCAGCAACTTCGCCGCCATGATGCCCGAGCGGTTGGCCAAGACCGACCCGTTCACGCAGATCACCGAGGTGGTCGGCAGCGGGCCGTTCCGGTTCGTGCCCAAGGAACGCAACGCCGGCCACATCGTGGTCTACGAGAAATTCGCTGACTATGTGCCGCGACCGTCCGGCACGCCCAACGGCACCGCTGGTCCCAAGGTGGTGCATTTCGACCGCGTCGAATGGCGCATCATCCCCGACGCTGGGACCGCTGCAGCGGCGCTGCAGAATGGCGAGGTGGATTGGTGGGAGTCGGTGGCCGGCGACTACCGCGACCTGCTGCGCAAGTCCGGCCTCAATGTGGCCACCCTCGACCCCGCGGGCTCCATGGGCTGCATGCGGCTGAACTTCACCCAGCCGCCGTTCAACAACCCGGCCGCCCGCCAGGCCCTGTTTCTGGCGCTCAACCAGGCCGATTTCATGGAGGCCGCTTCGGCCGGCGACCCCCAGATGTATACCGTGCCCTCCGGCTTTTTCCCGCCCGGCACGCCGATGGCCAGCGCCGCCGGCATGGCGGCGATTCCCGCCAAGCCTGACTTTGCCGCGGCCAAGCGCGCCTTCGAGGCCGCGGGCTACAAGGGCGAGCGCGTCGTGCTGCTGCACGCCACAGACCTCGGCTCGGTCAAGACGCTCGGTGACGTCGCTGCCGACATGCTCAAGCGCGCTGGCCTGAATGTGGACATCCAGGCGATGGACTGGGGCACCGTGGTGCAGCGCCGCGTCAAGAAAGACCCGATCGCCCAGGGTGGCTGGAACGTCGCGTGTACATACTGGTCGGGCCAGGACCACCTGACCCCGGCCGGCCATGTCTTCCTGCGCGGCACTGGCGAGAAGGGCGGTAACTGGGGCTGGCCGGAAAGTCCGCAGATCGAGGTGCTGCGCGATGCCTGGTTCGCTGCCCCCGACCTCGCTGCCCAGCAGAAGATTGCGTCCGACATCCAGCGCCAGGCGTTCATCGACGTGCCGTACGTGCCGCTCGGCCAGGTGCGCGGCCTGACCGCCTATCGCAAGAACATCACGGGGGTGCTTCAGGGCATTCCGTCGTTCTGGAACGTGCAGCGCGTCAGCGCCTAGTCCGACCGCCGAAACATACCCCCGCCCCTGCCCGGAGACAGACCCCATGAAACGTCGCAGCTTCCTTGCCACCGCCGGCGCAGGCGCCGCACTCGCCCCTTCGGTGGTGCGGGCACAGAAGCAGACAACGCTGAAGTTCATCCCGCAGATCGACCTCGCCTTCCTCGACCCGCATTGGACCACCGCCTATATCACCCGCAACCACGGCTACATGGTGTTCGACACGCTGTACGGCGTGGATGGCAGCTACCGGCCGCAGCCGCAGATGGTCCAGGGTCACACGGTCGAGAACGATGGCAAGCTGTGGAAGCTGACGTTGCGCGACGGCATGCTCTGGCACGACGGGGAAAAGGTGCTCGCGCGCGATTGTGCCGCCAGCATCAAGCGCTGGGCCAAACGCGACTCGCTGGGCGACGCGCTGATGTCCGCCACCGATGCGCTTTCCGCACCTGACGACAAAACCATCCAGTTCCGCCTCAAGCGCCCCTTCCCGCTGCTGCCCGATGCGCTCGGCAAGTCGCCGTCGCCGATGCCGGCGATGATGCCCGAGCGCCTGGCCGACACCGATCCGTTCACCCAGATCAAGGAGTTGATCGGCTCCGGCCCCTACAAATACAAGGTGGACGAGCGAGTGCAGGGTTCGAAGAATGTCTACGAGCGGTTCGACAAATATGTTCCGCGCGAGGGCGGCACGCCCGACTGGACCGCCGGGCCGAAGCGGCCATGGTTCGACCGGATCGAATGGACCACCATGCCCGACGCGGCCGTCGCCTCGGCGGCGTTGCAGGCCGGCGAGCAGGATTGGTGGGAATCGATCACCCATGACCTGATGCCGCTGCTCAAACGCAACAACCGCATCCGGGTGTCGATCCAGGATCCGACCGGCGGCGTGATGATGATGCGCGCCAATCAGCTGACCGCGCCGTTCAACAACCCGCGCATCCGCCAGATCATCAACGCCGCGGTGAACCAGACCGACTTCATGCAGGCGATCGTCGGCGACAACCCCAGCATGTTCTATACCCCGCTCGGCTATTTCTGCCCCAAGACGCCCATGGCCAGCGAGGCCGGCCTCGACATCTTCACCGGCAAGAAGGACTTCGCCAAGATCAAGGCCGAGCTGACCGCCGCCGGCTACAAGGGCGAGAAGGTCGTGCTGATGGTGGCCGTCGACTACCCCATCCTCAAGGCGCTGGGCGATGTTGGTGCCGACATGCTGCAGAAATGCGGCGTCAACGTGGACTACATCGTCACCGATTGGGGCACCATGCTGCAGCGCCGCGCCAAGAAGGACCCAGTCGAGCAGGGCGGCTGGAACCTTTTCGTCACCGGCTGGGCCGGCACCGACCACCTGAACCCCGCCGGCCACATCGCCTTGCGCGGCAATGGCGACCAGCCCAGCGCCTGGCCGGGCTGGTGCGTCTCGCCGGAGTTGGAACGCATGCGCAGTGCCTGGTTCGAGGCACCGGACCTCGCCGCCCAGCAACGCATATGTGTCGACATGCAGAAACAGGCGCTGATCGATGTGCCCTACATGCCGCTCGGCCAATACCAGCAACCGACCGCCTATCGCAGCGACATCAGCGGCGTGCTGAACGGCTTTGCCACCTTCTGGAACGTGCGGCGGTCATGAACACGACGCTGGGGCGCCGGACATTCCTGGGGGCGGGGGCAGGCGTGCTTGCCACCCCTGCCATCGCCCAGCCGGCACGAGTGCTCAAGGCGGTGCCGCAGGCCAACCTCACCTCGATCGACCCGATCTGGACCACGGCCAATATCACCCGCAACTATGGCCACATGGTCTACGACACGCTGTACGGTATCGATCAGCAATTCGTCGCCCGCCCGCAAATGGCTGCCGGCCATCTGGTGGAGGATGACGGCCGCCGCGTCACCATCACGCTGCGCGACGGCCTGTCGTTCCACAACGGCGAGACCGTGCGCGCTGCCGACGCCGCCCAGAGCATCCGCCGCTGGATGGCCCGCACCGCCTATGGCCTCAAGCTCCGGGATGTGCTCGACGAGGTGGCCGCCGCCGACGACCGGCGCATCGTGCTGCGTCTGAAAAAGCCTTTCCCCATGTTGTTCCAGGGGCTTGGCCAGGTCAGCGGCGCCTGCTTCATCATGCCCGAGCGGGTGGCCCAGACCGACCCGTTCAAGCAGATTGACGACGCCACCGGCTCGGGCCCCTTCGTCTTCAAGAAAAGTGAATTCAACAGCGGCAGCCTGGTGGTGTTCGAACGCAATGCCGCCTACGTCCCGGTCGCCTCCGGCACCCCCAGCCTGATCGCCGGGCCCAAGCGCGTGTTCTTTGACCGCGTCGAGTGGCAGATCATCACCGACGCCGCGACTGCCGCAGCCGCCCTGCAACAGGGCGAGATCGACTGGTTCGAACAGCCGCCGCCCGAAATCCAGGAATTGCTGGCACGCAACCGCAACATCGCTATCGAATTGATCGACAGCTTGCCGCTGGGCGCGGTGATGCGTCTTAACCACCTGCACCCCCCGTTCAACGACAAGAAGACGCGCCAGGCGATCCTGCCCGCCATCGAGCAAAGCGACTACATGAGTGCCGTGGTCGGCACCGACCCCGCCAACTATCGCGCCGGCGTCGGCGTGTTCACGCCGGACACGCCGCTGGTGAACATGGCAGGCATGGCGGCGCTGACGTCGCCGCGCAGCATCGACCGCGCCAAGGCGCTGCTGCGCGCGGCCGGCTACACCAACCAGCCGATGCGCCTGATCGGCCCCACCGACATCCTGGCCCCGGCCGCGCTGACCCAGGTCGCCGCCGACATGTTCCGCCGACTCGGCATGAACA
>JBBQOT010000296.1:0-4769 GCA_038331165.1 Acetobacterales bacterium | reverse complement strand
AGTGGGCCATCACGGTGGTTGAAACATCCCGATGGCCCACTTCCCCAAACAACACTCAAGTAAGGGGTTCCAAGGGTGACGGCCGTCGCGCGAAGGCGCGCTCCGGACTTGGTGGGGTCGAGGGGCGAAGCCCCCGCCTTGCTTATTCCGCCTCAGGCCCTAAGCTGATAGAACAGCACAGCAGCGTCTATCTGCATCCAGCCGTCTTGCTTGAACCAACCGGGAACCGAATGCGTAGCGCCTGCCGCCTGGCCCTCGTCGTGCTGCTGCTTCATGCCGGCGCCGCCAAGTTGGCGGCCGAACCGCTGCGCCTGGTGCTCGACAGCGCCTATGCCCCGCACCACGTGCCGATCCTGACCGCCCTGGTGCATGGCCATTTCGCCCGCGCCGGGATCGAGCCGGTGATCGAGCCCGGCCTCGGCGTCAACATGGTTGCCGTGCTGGTCGGCCAGCGCGCCTTCGATATCGGCCACCTCAGCACACCAGCCGCCGCCATCGCGATCTCCCGCGGCTCGCCGATACGCATGGTTGCGATCTATCAGCCGCGCACGGCACTCGGGCTGGTCGGCCTGAAGGGCCAGGTGCGGCTCGACCGGCCGAAATCGGTCGAGGGACTGCGCCTCGGCCTCACCCCCGGCACCGCCGATTCCCTGGCGCTGAACCTGTTCCGACGTGCCAACGGTATCGGCGTCAGCGCGGTCACCGTCATTCCCACTGGCCGTGATGCCAAGCTGACCGACTTGATCGCCGGTCGGCTCGACGTGGTGATTGGCGACACCATCCTCCTGCGCGCCGGCCTGCTGGCCGCTGGGCAGGAGCCGGAGGTGCTGGAGGTCGCCGACTACGACGTACCGCTGCAGGGCTACGGATTTGTCGCCAGCCAGGCGTTGTTGGGAGAGAATTCCGAGCTCGCCCGCCGCGCACTCGGTGCCCTGCGGGCCGGTTTCGCCGATGCTGCCGCCGACCCCGCCGGCGCCTGCCGCGACACCCGCACCCGATTCGCACTCGCCGAATCCGACGAGATCTGCACCCAGGCGGTCACCATCTTCCTCGCCAGCCTCGCGCCGCCCACCGCTGGCTGGGGCCAGCAATCAGTCGAGGCGTGGCAACGCATGATCGAGGCTATGCGCGCCGTCGGCGAAATCCGGGGTACGAAGCCGCCGTCGTTCTATTATACCAACGCCGTCATCCCCTGACCGGACGGTAAGCAGCCATGGCCATGCCAGAGGGTAGCTACCGCTACCCCAACACCGATCGTGTGCTTTACGGCCGCTCGTTCGCGGCCGCCCTGGCCGATGAACGCGCCCGGCTCGACGCGCGCCGCGTGTTCCTCATCGCCGGTGGCACGCTGTCGCGGGAAACGCCAATGGTCGACCAGGCCCGCGAGGCGTTGGGCAACCACCTCGCCGGCACCTGGACCCGCATCGGCGCCCACACCCCCCGCGTCGACGTGGTTGCCGCCGCCAATGCGGCCCGCGCGTCGGGTGCCGACCTGCTGGTAACGCTTGGCGGCGGCTCGGTGACCGACGCTGCCAAGATGATCGGCATGTGCCTAGCCAACAACATTGCGGCACCAAGCGACCTCGATCGACTGCGCGCCACCACCGGCCCCGACGGCGTCACCCGCCGGCCGAAGACGCTGCCCGGCATTCGTACCATCTCGATCCCCACCACGCTGTCGGCCGGCGAATTCTCCTCCTTCGCCGGCTGCACCGACACTGAGCCCACCGATGCCGGCGCGCCGCGCAAGGAAAGCTACGCCTCGGCCACCATGATCCCGATTTCGGTGATCCTCGATCCCGCGGCGAGCGTGCCGACGCCCGAATGGCTCTGGCTGTCCACCGGCATCCGCGCCGTCGACCACGCCATCGAAGACCTCTGCTCTGCCAATTCCCAGCCGATGAGCGACGGCGCCTCGCTGCACGCGCTCCGCCTGCTCAACCGCGGGCTGCGCGGTTGCAAAGCCGATCCGTCCGACCTTGCCGCCCGCCTGGACTGCCAACTCGGCGCCTGGATGTCGATGGTCGGCTCGCAGACCGGCGTGACCAAGGGCGCCAGCCACGGCATCGGCCATGTCCTCGGCGGCACCGCCGGGGTGCCGCACGGCTATACCTCCTGCGTCATGCTCCCGCACGTCCTGCGCTTCAACAAACCGGTCAATGCCGCCCGCCAGGCCTGGGTCGCCGAGGCCCTCGGCATGCCGGGCGCCGAGGCGGCCGACGCCGTCGCATCCCTCATCGCCGCCCTCGGCCTGCCCGCCACCCTGCGCGACGTCGGCGTGCGCGCCGACCAACTCGACACCATTGCCGCGGGCGCGATGCACGACCGCATGGTGCACACCAACCCGCGCAAGATCGACGGCCCCGCCACCGTGCGCCAGCTTCTCGACGCCGCCTGGTAGGCCGATGTCCCCCACCCCCGGCACCCTAACCCTGATCGGACAGTACGACTCCCCTTTCGTCCGCCGCGTCGCCATCGCCCTGACGATATCGGCAATCCCCTTCGCCCACCTCTCTTGGTCCGTCTTCGGCGACGCCGACCGCCTGCGTCCGATCAACCCGCTGGTCCGCGTCCCCACCCTGATCCTGGAGTCCGGCACCGTCCTGGTCGACAGCCACGCCATGCTCGACCACATCGACCGTCACGCCGCCACCCCGCTGCGCCCCGAATCCGGCTCCGAGCGCGACGCCGCCCTGCGCATCGAGGGGCTGGCCACCGGCATGGCGGAGAAAGCCGTCAGCCTGTTCTACGAACTCCATCTCCACCAACACGTCTCCGACCTCTGGGCCGAGCGCTGCCGCGACCAGATCGCTGGTGCCGCCCATGCCCTCGACGCCGAGGCGCGGGGCCGTCCACCACTGTATTGGTTCGGCGGCCGGTTGACCCACGCCGACATCGCGCTCGCCGCCGCCTGGCGCTTCGTGCACGAGGCCCATCCGGGGCTGCTGTCCGACGCCGCACTGCCCACCCTGGCCGCACACGCCGCGGCCCTTGAAGCCCAGCCGGTGTTTCAGGCCATCGCACAACCCTTTATCCCACCAGCGTGAGGCCCATGCACATCCAGCCCATCCTCGTCCCCTTCGCCAACGACGTTGCCCGCTGGGGCGCGGCCAAGGGCCCGGCCGCCATGATGCAGGCCGGGCTTGCCGAAGCCCTGCGCGCCGCCGGCCACACCGTGGCCGATCCCACCCAGGCCACGCTGGCACGCGAGCAGCGCACCCGCGACCCGGTCAGCAATCTCGGCGTCATCGCCACCTGGGTCTCCAGCCAGGTCGCGGCGGCAATCGCCCAAGGCGCCATGCCGCTGGTGCTGCAGGGCAACTGCACCCAGTCGGTCGGCCCGGCCGGCGGCGTCGCGCGGGCCTGCGGCAGTGCGGGCATCGTCTGGTTCGACGCCCATGGCGACATGCACACCCTTGCCACCACCTCCACCGGTCTGCTCGGCGGCATGCCCTACGCCGTTGCCCTGGGCTGGGAATTCCCCGACTGGCGCGAAGCCGCCGGCCTCACCCACCCAGTCGCCACTGCGGCCGCCGCCCTGATCGGTGCCTCTGACCTCGACCCGGAGGAGGACGCGGCATTGACCGCCCACGCCATCGCCCGCCTCGACGCGGCACAGATGGGCGACGATGCCGGTCCGCGCACCACCGCCCTGCTGGCCCCGCGCGCCACCGCCGCCCCGGGCTGGTACATCCATATCGACCTCGATGTGGCAGGACCCGAGGCGGTGCCCGGCCAGTTGACCAACGCCCCGCACTGGCCCTCCGAAGCCGCCCTGTCCGCATCGGTCGCCGCCGCCGCGCGCGCTGTGCCGCTGCGCTGCCTCGGTATCGCCGCCTATGATCATGCCGGCGACGCCGATCGCCGGGGCGCCCACCTTGCCGTAGCCCTTGCGGTTGCCGCGCTGCGCCATCTTGCCTGACGGAAACCCCGGGTCGTCTCCGGCGGCCTGTCAGCCATCGGGCCGCAACACCGCCATCCAGCGCACCACCGCCTGGCGCAGTTCGGGATTCGGCGATCGCCCCTCGGCGGCCCCCCGCTGCACGTAATGGTCGTCAGCCGAGCCGATCTGCCCTTCGGTGATCGCGCGCCCGACATCGGGGTAGGTGTCCAGATAAAAGGCCGCGTTCACCCCGGGATCGGCGCCCAGCCGCCCCTCGATAAACCCAGTCTCGATGAAATGCGCGTGCAGGTCGCCGATCTCGCCCTTGCCATGGGCCTGCGCCACGTCGTCGTAGGTGGTCAGGTAGAACGCTTCGTCGAATGGCAGCGCCGCGACGATCTGGCGGATCACATGCACCAGCAAGCGCGGATCGACCGCGATTTTGCTGCGGCTGTCCAACCGGTCCCGCGAAACCCGCAGCGCCTGCAGCAGCACGTCGATATGGGGCAGATAGGGTGCAGACGTCACGGCGTGCTCCAACCGGGAAGCGACGACCTCCGCGCTTGCATGCAAACGTAGAGCTTCGCGCTGGCGACGTTTACCCGCCGGAGACTAAAAAAGTGCTGAAATCAGCCGCCGAATTGTCGATCGGAACACCGATGTTTCCGGGGTGTGATACCAACCCTCGGTAAAGGTGACACGCAGTCAGGCAAGTCTGGGCGTCGCCCCAAACCCCACCAGGTCCCGAGCGCGCCTTCGCGCGACGGCCCGAGCCCCTGTAATACCAACCCCTCTAATGATTGACCGATAGAGAAAGCCAAGGCCAGGGCTTTGCCCTGGACCCACCAAAGGCCGACGGCCTTTGGAAACCCATTTATTTTCATAT
>JBBQOT010000295.1:0-4777 GCA_038331165.1 Acetobacterales bacterium | reverse complement strand
GCGCGCACCGCCGCCTTGGTATAGTCGGTGCCGCGGATATCGGTGCCCATGCCGATCTGCAGCACCATGCGCTTCAGCGCCATGGCCCGATCCCCTACTTGTTCTGCCAGTTCGGCTTGCGTTTTTCGGCGAACGCCTTCGGCCCCTCGATCCAGTCGGCACTTTTCATGTTCGCCTCCTGCGCCGGATAGCGGGCCGCCAGCGCATCCTGGAGCGTCGGCTCGTTCATGCCGCGATAGACCGACTGCTTGCTGGAGCGGATCGACATCGGCGAGCATTGCAGCACCATCTCCGCCCAGCGCTTGGCCCCCGCCAGCGCCTGGCCTTCGGGCACCACCTCGGTGACGAAGCCGAGTTCCTTGCCCTCGCGTGCCGGCACCCGCCGCCCGGTCAGGATCATGCCCAGCGCCTGTTTCTGCGGGATCATGCGCGGCAGCCGGTGCACTCCGCCGGCGCCCGCGATCAACCCTACGAGCGGCTCGGGCAGGGCGAAGATCGCGTTCTCCGCGGCGATGATGATGTCGCAGGCCAGCGCAATCTCGAACCCACCGCCCATCGCCACCCCGTTCACTGCGGCGATCAGCGGCTTGTCCAGGTCGAAGCGGTTGCAGATGCCGCCGAACCCGGTCTTGGCACCTTTGCCGCGCTTGCCCGACGCCTGCACCTTGAGGTCATTGCCGGCCGAAAACGCCCGCTCGCCGGCCCCGGTGACGATGCCCACCCACAGATCGTCGCGCGCTGCGAACTCGTCCCACACCGCTTCCAGCTCCAGATGCGCCTCGCTGTGCAGCGCATTCAGCACTTCGGGCCGGTTGAGCGTGACCACGCGCACCCGGCCCTCGTCCTCGACCTTGCAGAATTGATAGTCGGCCATCGTGCGTTCCTCAGTTTTCTAGCCGGATGACCTGCACCCGGCGGTTGGCAGCGGCGGCCGGATTGGCCGCATCGTACAACTGGCGCCGGCCGAAGCCGATCGCCGCCAGGCGCGACGGGTCAACCCCACCCTGTTCCACCAGAAAGCGCCGCGCCGCCTCGGCCCGCCGCTCCGACAGCGCCTGGTTGTAGCCATCCGCACCCTTGGCATCGGAATGCCCGGCGATGCGGAACTTCGCCGCAGCCAGCGAGGGGTCCTTCAGCGCGGTGCCCAGCGCCGTCAGCGCCGCCGCACCCTGTGGCGTCAGCTCGGCAGAGTCGAAGCCGAAGGGCACGGTCAGGTCAACCGACGACATCGGCGAAAGGGCAGCCAAGGGGGCAGCTGGGGCGGCAGCGGCCGGCGCCGCGCGCGCCGCAGGGGCATTGGCAGGGGCGGACGACGCAGCCGCGCTGGGCCGGATACCGCGCCTGGTGCTGTTGATGCCGCCGGGGCGCAGGCATTCGATGATCCGCGCCGGGTCGAGCCCGCCGGCACAGGGGTCCACCTGTGCAAGGGCCGGGGGCGCCGGAGCCGCCAGGGCTGCCAGCACGCTGAGCAGGGCCAGGCCACGCATGACGTTGTCCTCCAATTGATGGAACGACTGCGCCACACTCCCGGCCCCGGCGCAACCCTCGACCGCGTCAGCAGGAAATACTCGCCCCGCCCCGCCGATGGGCCTAGCATCGCAGAAGGAAATGTCAGGGGAGACCGTCGCATGTCGGGTTCTTCAACTGCTACGGCTCCAGGAGGGGTCACGCACGGCCCACGAGCGGTGGCCATCCTCGGCCCCTATGGCACCGGCAAGTCGACCCTGTTCGACGCGCTGCTGGAAGCCGCCGGCGGCACCGCCCGCCGCACTGCCCCGCGCCGCGCCGGCACCGAACTGCGCCTGGCCCACTGCACCCATCTCGGCGACACCTGGTCGCTGCTCGACTGCCCCGGCTCGGTCGAATTCGGCTACGAGGCGCAATGTGCGCTGGCCGTCGCCGACATCGCGGTGGTGGTCTGCGATCCCGACCCGGCCCGGGCACTGGCCGCCGCCCCGCTGCTGCGCGCGCTCGACGCTGCCAAGCTGCCGCACATCGTCTTCATCAACCGCATCGACACGCTGCAGGGCCGGGTGCGCGACACACTCGCCGCCCTGCAGGCCCATTCCACCGCCCCGCTGGTATTGCGCCAGGTGCCGATCCGCAGCCCGGCCCAGGACGGCACCGCCGCCGTCACCGGCTATGTCGACGTGATCAGCGAGCGCGCCTACCGCTATCGCCGCGGCCAGGAATCCGAGCTGATCCCGCTGCCCGACGCGATGCGCGACCGCGAGGCCGAAGCCCGCGGCGCCCTGCTGGAGGTGCTGGCCGACCACGACGACGGGTTGCTGGAAAAACTGCTCGACGACGAACAGCCCACGCCGTCGGAAATCTTCGCCCGGCTGCGCGCCGACCTCGCCGCGGATGCGGTGGTACAGGTCCTGCTGGGCGCTGCCGAAAACGCCAACGGCATCCGCCGGCTGTGGAAGGCGCTGCGCCACGACGCGCCAGAAGCCGCCACCACCGCCCTGCGCCACGGCATCGCCGATGCGGGCGAACCGCTCGCCCAGGTGTTCAAGACCATCCACGCCGGCCATGCCGGCCGCGTCTCGCTCGCCCGGGTTTGGCGCGGCACCCTGCGTGACGGCATGACGGTCGCAGGGCAGCGCATCGGCGGCATCCATCGCATGCCCCTGGGCGAGGCGGCCAAGGCCACCGAAGCCACCGCCGGCGAACTGGTCGGGCTGGGCCGGCTCGACGGCATCGCCACCGGCGCCACGCTCGCCGCCAACGGGGCCGCCAACGGGTCCGCCCCGCTGCCATGGCCAGTCCCGCCAAGCCCGGTCTACGGCCTGTCCGTCACCGCCGCCGCACGCGGCGACGACGTGAAGCTATCCAGCGCGCTGCAACGCCTGGCCGAGGAGGACCCCTCGATCACCGTGGTGCACGACGCCGAAACCGGCGAGACCGTGCTGCGCGGCCAGGGCGAAATCCACCTCAACGCCGCGATCGATCGCCTCACCCGCAATTCGGGACTGAAGCTCGCCACCGCCCGCCCGGCCGTCGCCTATCGCGAAACCATCCATCGCGCGGTGCAGCAGCACGCCCGCCTCAAACGCCAGACCGGTGGCCATGGCCAGTTTGCCGACGTGAAGCTCGACATCGCCCCGCGCGCCCGCGGCGAGGGCTTCCTGTTCATCGACAAGGTGGTCGGCGGCGCCGTGCCGCGCCAGTACATCCCGGCCGTTGGCGAGGCGGCGGAAGAAGCCGCGCGAAAAGGCCCGCTCGGCCACCCCTGCGTCGATATTTCCGTCACCCTGGTCGACGGCACCTTCCACAGCGTCGACAGCTCCGACATGGCCTTCCGCACCGCCACCCGCATGGCGATGCAGGAGGGGCTGGCCAAGGCCGACCCGGTGCTGCTGGAACCGATCGAGCACGTCGTGGTCACCGTGCCCAATACGTTCACCCCGAACGCCCAGCGCCTGCTTACCGGCCGCCGCGGCCGGCTGCTCGGCTACAACGAACACCCGGGCTGGCCGGGCTGGGACGACGTGGAGGGGCTGGTGCCCGCCGCCGACCTGCACGACCTGATCATCGAACTGCGCTCGCAAACCCAGGGCCTGGGCCGCTATACCCATCGTTTTGACCATTTGGCCGAGGCACCGCCCAAGCGTTAACCACTTCGCCGACGTTTCGTGCTATGAGCCGCTGGTCAAGTTTTTTGACACGGGTCGCACCAGCCAGCACGGTGCCCCACGCGCCAGGATGACGCACTCCCCTCCCTGATCGACCCCCAAAGGCGGGGTGCGGGTGCGCATGAGCGACGTCGCCATCCCCAACACGAATTTCCACGTCACCGACCTGGCAGGGTTGAACGCGGCCATCCGCACCATCGACCTGGAACGCAGCGAAGGTGCGGCCTATACGGTCGTGCTGGACGTGCCCGGCGGAACGCTGCGCCTTGACGCCGCACTACTGGCGATCAATCTGGCGCCCGGCGCCCGGCTGACCCTCCAAGGCAACGGCGCCACAATCGACGGCCTGTCAGCCCAGCGCGGCCTGTTCGTGCTCGCCGGCACAGTGGCAGTTGAAAACCTCACCATTGCCCATGCGGTGGCGCAGGGCGGGGCCGGCGGCAGCGGCCAGTTCGGCGGCGGCGGCGGCGGCGGCCTGGGCGGCGGGCTGTTCGTCGGCGCCGCCGGCGTGGTCACGCTGCGCGATGTCGCCTTCACCGCCAACGCCGCCATCGGCGGGGCCGGCGGCGACGGGCTGGGCACCGCGGCCGGCGGCGGCGGCGGGCTGGGCGGCGACGGCGGCCCCGGCAGCGGCCCCATCGAACCCTATTACGGCGCCGACGACCCCACCGGCTTCGGCGGCGGCGGTGGCATTGGTCCCACCGCCGACGGCGGCAGTCTGGAAAACCTCCGCGCCGGGGGCACCGGCATCGTACCGGGCGCCGCATCCGGCGGGCGCGGCACCGACTACGACCCGGCTGGCGTCGCGGGCGGTGGCGGCAGCGCCGGGCGGCTGGCCAATTTCCTCAGTATGGCCGGCGGCGGCGGCATCGCCGGGCACGATGGCGGCAGCGCCAATCCCGGCATGGGCTGGGGCACCGGCGGCTTCGGCGGCGGCGGCGGCGGCACGCTGGGCAGCTTTGGCGGCACACTCGGCGGCTTCGGCGGTGGCGCGGGCGGCAGCATGGGCGGCAGCGGCCGCGGCGGCTTCGGCGGCGGCGGCGGCGGTGCCGCGGGGGTGGCCGGCAGCGCCCACCCCGCCGGCTTCGCCGCGGGCGCCGGCGGCATCGACCCCGCCGGCGCCGGCGGCGGCGGCGGCC
>JBBQOT010000294.1:0-4780 GCA_038331165.1 Acetobacterales bacterium | reverse complement strand
GTCCGCCGACCGCCGCTGGACGCGCTTCCTCGTGGTGCCGCTCATCCTGTGCACCGTCGGGCTGATGGTCGCCTATCCCGTCTTCTTCCTCATCGTGGAATCGCTCAACACCGGCGAAGCCGGGGTCTTCCCGCCCGAATCCTACGGCTTCACCAATTTCATCGACATGATCGACGACGCCAAGGTGCTGTGGAACACCGCCTACGTCGCCGGCATCGCCACCATCATGGCCGTGCTGATCGGCCTCGTCCTGGCCTGGATCCTCACCCGCACCGCCATCCCCGGCCGCGCCCGCCTCGAACGCCTGATGGAACTGCCATACTACATGACCCCGCTGGTCGGCGCCCTCGCCTGGGGCGTGCTCGCCAGCCCGCGCACCGGCTTCATCAACCAGGCCGGCCGCCTGTTCGGCTACGAGTCCGACCTCGTCGACATCTACTCCCCCTTCGGCATCGCCTGGGTGATGGCGCTGTTCGAAGGCACCGTCGCCTTCGTCATGATCTCGGCCGCGATGAAATCCATGGACCCCTCCATGGAGGAAAGTGCCCGCGTCCTCGGCGCCGGCAAAATGCGCGTGGCACTCACCATCACCCTGCCGATGATCCTGCCCGGCATCCTGTCGGCCACCATCTTCGTCTTTGCCGAAATGCTCTCCGCCTTCGCCGCCGCCTTCGTGCTCGGCATCCCCGCCCGCTTCGTGGTGGTCACCACCGCCATCTGGCAGGCAACCTCGGCCTACCCGCCGGAATACGGCCGCGCCGCCGCCATGGGCCTGAGCCTGTTCCTGGTGCTCGCCCTCGCCATCGGCCTCGCCCGCCTCGTGCTGGCAAAAGGCAGCTACGCCACCATCACCGGCAAAGCCTTTCGCCCCCGCCCGCTCCGCCTCGGCCGGCGCGGCTGGTACCTCGCCGCCCTGTGCTGGGCCTACCTCACCGTCGCCGTGATCCTGCCCATGGGCGCCCTCCTGCTCACCTCGTTCCAGCGCTTCGCCACCGTCATCTTCGCCGACATGCAGTTCACCGGCCAGAACTACGTCACCGCACTCGCCGTCGGCACCATCGGCTCGGCACTCACCAACAGCCTCATGCTCGGCTTCATCACCGCCACCATCGGCTCCTTGCTGGTCGGCATCCTCGTCTGGGTGATCTACCGCTCCCGCATCCCCGGCCGCGGCGTCATCGAATACGTGGTGATGTTCCCCCAGGCAGTGCCCCGCATCGTCTTCGGTCTCGGCCTGCTCTGGGCCTGGCTCGTCATCCCCATCCCGATCTACGGCACGCTCTGGCTGCTCGGCATCGCCTACCTCACCGTGCTGCTCCCACTCGGCCTGCGCACCCTGGCCGGCGTCGTGCTGCAAATCGACAAAAGCCTGGAGGAATGCGCCCGCGTCTGCGGTGCCTCCTGGTCGCAACAAATGCGCACCGTCACCCTGCCCCTCATGCGCCCCGGCATCGTCGCCGCCTGGCTGCTCATCTTCATCTCCGCCGTGCGCGAACTCGGCGCCTCGATCTTCCTGATGTCAGCCAACTCCAAAGTCATCGCGCCGGCCATCGTCAACTCCTGGCTCACCGCCTCCACCGAGCTCGCCTCCGCCATGGCCCTGCTGCAAACCGCGTCGGTGTTCATCGCCGTCGTCATCCTGTTCCGCGTCACCCGCCGCTACTCCGGAGACCCCGCTTGAGCGACGCCGACCCGAACGCCGAAGCGTCACGCGCCCTTCCGGGCGACCTGCGCATCCAAATCGACAACCTCGTCGTCAACTACGGCGACGTCCGCGCCGTCGACGGCGTGAGCCTGGCCGTCGCCCGCGGTGAACTCGTAACCCTCCTCGGCCCCTCCGGCTGCGGCAAAACCACCACCCTGCGCGCCGTCGCCGGCCTCGAAGACCCCTCCGGCGGCACCATCCGCCTCGGTGCCACCACGGTCTTCTCCGCCCAGGCCAAACGCAACATCCCGTCCGAAAAACGCGGCGTCTCCATGGTCTTCCAATCCTACGCCATCTGGCCGCACATGACCGTCTTCGACAACGTCGCCTACGGCCTCAAAGTCCGCGGCATGGCCAAACCCGACATCGCCGCCAACGTCGCCCGCGTGCTCGACCTGGTGCAAATGCGCCAATACTCCGACCGCCCCTCCTCCAAACTCTCCGGCGGCCAACAACAACGCGTCGCCGTCGCCCGCGCCATCGCCTTCTCCCCCGAAATCCTCCTCTTCGACGAACCCCTCTCCAACCTCGATGCCAAACTGCGCGTGCAAATGCGCGTCGAACTGCGCGAACTCCAACAACGCCTCGGCATCACCGCCCTCTACGTCACCCACGACCAGGAAGAAGCCCTGGCCATCTCCGACCGCGTCATCGTCATGAACAACGGCCGCATCGAACAAATCGGCACCCCCGAAGATATCTACCGCCACCCCCGAACCGAATTCGTCGCCGATTTCGTCGGCAACGCAAACCTCGTGCCCGGCCAAACCCTCGACCCGATCCATAACGGCCCCGTCCGCTTCGCCAGCACCGCCGGCCCCACCTTCCACGCCACCGCCGCAGCCGGCGCCACCGGAAACACCGTCGCCATCCAAGCCGCTTATATCGACCTCAGCCCCGCCACCCGAACCGACCTGCCCAACGCAACCCCAGGAACCATCCACCGCCGCATGTTCCACGGCGACTTCATCCAATACGTCGTCACCTGGCCCTGCGGCCAAATCCTCGTCCGCCTGCCGCCAACAACAAACTTCGCCGAAGGACAAAACGTGACAGTGTCATTTGCGCCGGAACATTGCGTGTTACTTTAGGAAGGCAAGATTCTTCTTTTTGTGAACAAAAAGAAGCAAAAAAACTTCATCCATATAGCAAGAATCTTCTCTCCCCCCTTGCTTTAAGGGGGGAGCCGGAGGGGGGCCAACCCCACCGTCATCCTGAGCGAAGCGAAGGATCCACGCTTCCTCCCGATCCCAAAAAATCCCTTGCAGCGAACCAAAGAACTATATATATTACCTAACAATTACAACGGCAGCACCTCAGTATTCGAGCTCCCTCTTTGAACACCTCGAAGCGATCCTGTGTCCGCTCCGCGCCATGCTCAACGGCCACACCCGCTCACCACGCTGATCTGGCACTACCTCCACCGCTCCGTCCAGCGCCTCCAACGCCTCATCGAGAAACTCCTGGCCGCCGCCCCCTGCCGCCAGTCCTACGCCTGCCGCCAAGGCCACGCCGCCCGCGCCCACCCACCCCGCCCGCGTCATCGCGCGCGAACGCCGCACCTTGCTCTCCTACTCCCTCGGCCGCCTGCCATCCTGGATCAACCACTCCGACCCACCCCGCCAAAAATTCCGCCTTTCTAAACCCCGGCGCAGACCCAAACCCATTTTATTACATAATAGCAATATATACGCCACCACCAAACGGATAAAGTTTTTTTGCTTCTTTTTGTTCACAAAAAGAAGACTACCCCTTGGCTTTCTCCTCTAGCATCGCGCCCGTGCTCCGCTATCTTCCGCCCCCTCAAAACCCCAGGAGCGGGCCATGACCGAAGCAGCACCGACCACCGGACTACAGCTCCGTTCCCTTCTACGCGCGAATGGCGAGCTGGAACTATCCCTGGCCGAAGTCCCAATCGCCGCCCCCACCGCCTCCGAGGTTGTGGTCCGCATTGCCGCCGCCCCGATCAACCCGTCCGACCTCGGCTTACTGCTCGGCCCCGCCGATCTCCAAACCGCGACCACCGGCGGCACCCCCACCCGCCCCGTGCTCACCGCGCAGGTCCCGGCCCAGTTCATGAAGGCGTTGGCCGGTCGCCTCGACCAGTCCCTCCCGGTCGGCAACGAGGGCGCCGGCGTGGTGATTGCCGCCGGTTCCGCGGCCCAGGCGTTGCTTGGCCGCACCGTGGCGATTTTCGGCGGCGCCACCTATGCCCAGTACCGCACCGTCGCCGTCGACGACTGCCTGGTCCTGCACCAGGGCGCCACGCCGGCCCAGGGTGCCTCGTGCTTCGTCAATCCGCTGACCGCTCTCGGCATGACCGAAACGATGCGCCGCGAGGGCCACACTGCCTTGGTGCACACGGCCGCCGCGTCGAATCTCGGCCAGATGCTCAACCGCATTTGCATCAACGACGGCATCAAGCTGGTCAACATCGTCCGCAGCCCGGCCCAGGCGGCGATGTTGCGCGACCAGGGTGCGACCTATGTCTGCGACACCTCAGCGCACGATTTCACCGACACGCTGGTCGAAGCCCTCATCGCCACTGGTGCCACCATTGGCTTCGACGCCACGGGTGGCGGCCGCCTCGCCGGCCAGATTCTCGCCGCAATGGAGGTGTCGATCAACCGCACCGCCACCACCTACAGCCGCTACGGCTCGGCGGTGCACAAGCAGGTCTACATCTATGGCGGGCTAGACACGCGTGCCACCGAGTTCAACCGTGCCTTCGGCATGTCCTAGAGCCTCGGCGGTTGGCTGCTGATGCCTCGCCTGGTCCAGTTCGGCGCGGCGACCGCCGCCGCCATGAAGGCCCGCGTTGCCGCCGAGTTGACCACCACCTTCGCCAGCCACTACGCCGCCGAGATCAGCCTGGCCGACGCCCTGCGACCGGAGGTGATCGCGCAATACAACCGCCGCGCCACCGGGGTGAAATACCTCATAAACCCCACACGCTAGCGTCGCGGGCCCGGAGGGGGGCCACCCAGGCCCCACCCACCAAAGGCCGAAACAATAAAGCCAAAAAACCCCCCCCGGGGGGGGCACACCCCCACCAAGACCCAGGCCAAGAAAGAA
>JBBQOT010000293.1:0-4792 GCA_038331165.1 Acetobacterales bacterium | reverse complement strand
GGCTTGGCGGTCGCAGCAAAGAGGCTGCCGGGGCCGGACATGCGAACGGCAGGCTGGTGTGTGCCAGCCTGCCGTTCGGTGGTTCGGTGATAGCGTGGGATCAGGCGCGGAAAGCGGCACCCTCGCCGGCGTCGCTGGCGTCGGAGACGCGGAAGGTGGCGCCCTCGCCGGCATCGCCGGCATCGGAGACGCGGAAGGCGGCGCCCTCGCCGGCATCGCTGGCGTCGGAGACGCGGAAGGCGGCGCCCTCGCCGGCGTCGCTGGCATCGGAGACGCGGAAGGCGGCGCCCTCACCGGCGTCGCTGGCATCGGAGACGCGGAAGGCGGCGCCCTCGCCGGCGTCGCTGGCGTCGGAGACGCGGAAGGCGGCACCCTCGCCGGTGTCGCCGGCATGCGCCGGGATCGCCGCGAGCGTGGTGGTGCCGAGCAGCAGGGCCACGAACGCTGCCTTACGCAGCGCGCTCTTGGCGATACCGAAGGCGGCGGGAGCAGAGATCATGATGGTCATTGTCGTTTCACCTTTTCCAGCCAGGCCCCCATTGGGCCCGGTCCGAGTTTAGCGAAGGGTAGGGGCCGGATAGGCTTGCCCTGCGTCGACGTGGGAAATAGGTCCGCTGTGCGGATTGATAAACACCGCTGCGGTTGACACATTGTCTATCCAGAGTGCCCAATCTGGCACTTGAAGCGTCGAATCGCGCCCTCAAGGCACGATTCATGACATAATGGACAGGAATCCCTATGAACCGCTTTGTTGCGATGGAAGCCTTCGTTCGCGTTGCCGAACGGGGTGGATTCACCGCCGCGGCGCAAGATTTGCGAATTTCCCGCGCCATGGTGTCACGCCATGTGCAGGACCTGGAACAGCATCTCGGCGCCCGGCTGCTGCACCGGACCACCCGCAAAGTGCACCTCACGGAGGCCGGGCAGGTCTACTATGAGCGCAGCACAACCCTCCTGGCGGAGTTGGCGGCGGCGGAGGGGGAGGTCGGCGAACTGCATTCGCGGCCGCGCGGCACGCTGCGGGTGAACGGGCCGGTGGTGTTCGGCGCGATGCATCTGGCCGCTGCCGTGGCCGACTACATGGTGGCGTTTCCCGAGGTGTCGGTGGAGCTGACGCTGACCGACCGTGTGGTGGACCTGGTGGAGGAGGGCTTTGACACCTCGATTCGCATCGGCCGGCTGAGCGACAGCAGCATGATCGCGCGGCGGCTGGCGCCGGTGCGCCTGGTGGTGGTGGCCGCCCCCGCCTATCTGGCGCGCCACGGCGTGCCGCTTGCCCCGGCCGACCTCGCCCAGCATAGCTGCATCCGCTACATGTTCGGCGATGGTTCCGATATCTGGCACATGGTGGGGCCGGACGGGCCGACCTCGGTGCGCGTGTCGGGCCAGTTGCGCACCAACAATGGCGACGCGATGCGGATAGCCGCGGTGCGCGGCATTGCGATTGCCGTGGTCCCCAGCTTCATCGTCAGCGATGCGTTGTCGAGTGGCGCGCTGGTGCCGCTGCTGCGGGGCTGGGGAGGGGAAGCCGAGCTCGGTCTCTATGCAGTGTATGCGCCGGGGCGCAATCCGTCGGCCAAGCTGCGCAGCTTCATCGACTTCCTGGTGCCGCGCTTCGGCGAGCAACCGGCGTGGGATCGTTGGAGGACAAGCGCCAAATGGGCCGGCGCCGTGGATGGCAGCATGGCGCCTGCCGCCCCTTGACGCCTGCGCGGGTGGCACGCAGGGAAGTGCGAGCAACCGGAGTGCGCGCCATGGATCCTGTTCTCGTTGAAGTGACCCGCGGCGGGCGCGTGGAATCGGCTCATCGCGGAGCCGCCATCGTGGTCGACGCCGCGGGCAAAGTGGTGTTCGAGGCAGGGGCGGTGGATTTGGCGATCTATTCGCGATCGGCGGTGAAGGCGCTGCTGGCACTGCCGATGGTTGAAACCGGGGCGGCGGCACGGCTGGGGCTGACCGACGCCGAGATCGCGCTGGCCTGTTCGTCGCATTCCGGCGAGGAGGACCATGTGGCCACCGCCACCTCGATGCTGGCCAAGGCGGGACGCGACGTGGCGACGCTGGAATGCGGCACGCACTGGCCGTCGTACGATGCGGCGGCGCGGGCGCTGGCGGCGGCGGGCAAGCTGCCGAGCGCGCTGCACAATAATTGCTCGGGCAAGCATTCCGGCTTCATCTGCCTGGCCTGCGATCGCGGCGACGACCCGGCGGGGTATGTGAAGCCCGACCACCCGACGATGAAAGTGGTCACCGCCGCACTGGCCGACATGACCTCCACAGTGCTCGACGACCGCAACATCGCGGTCGATGGCTGTTCGATCCCGACCTTCGCCATTCCGCTGCGGGCGTTGGCGCTGGCCTTCGCGCGCTTCGGCAGCGGCCAGGGGATGAGCGCCGACCGGGCCGCGGCGGCGCGGCGCATTCGCGCGGCGGTGGCGGCCGAGCCGCGCATGGTGGCCGGCACCAACCGCTTCGACACCAGCGTGATCGCCGCACTGGGCGAGCGGGTGTTCGTCAAGGGCGGGGCCGAGGGCGTGCATTGCGGCACCATCCCGGAACTCGGCCTGGGCTTCGCGTTGAAATGCGACGACGGCGCCGGTCGCGCGGCCGATGTGGTCACCGCGGCGCTGATCGCCCGGCTGCTGCCCAACAACGGCGCGCCCGACCCGGTGGTGGCGGGGCTGGCCCGCCGGACGCTGACCAACTGGAACGGCATCGACGTGGGCACCATGCGCCCGGCTGGGCCGCTGGGCTGAAACACACCGACCTGGCTGACTCAAGGATAAGGCAAGCCCAGGGTGAAGCCCCATAGGCACGAAGATAAGGGAGGCTGGGCTCTGCCCAGACCCGCCAGGTCCGGAGCCCGCCTTCGCGCGACGGGCCAAGCCCCTGGACCTTTTTTTCCAAGAAAAAATTAATAATTACAATAGATTGGTAATTTTGGAACGCCCCGAGTTCTCTTGGCTACGCCAGCAGCCCCAGATTGATACCAACCACCGTTTGGAGTGACACATGGCCGGGCAAGGCCAGGGCTTTGCCCTGGACCCACCAGGGGCCGAGCCCCTGGACCTCATGCTATTGAAATAAAATGGGTTTCCAAAGGCCACCGGCCTTTGGCGGGTCCAGGGCAGAGCCCTGGCCTTCTTTATCTTTGTGCCTATGGGGCGAGCCCTGACCTTGCCTAGCAAAGGGTCGTTCTTGACGGCGCTTTGTATGACGCCCTGAACCTCACAACACGAACCAGGTATCGTCCACCGGCCCGCCCGAGGTGACCAGGATGGTGAGGTCGGGCGTGGTGTCAGCGTTCACCGTGCCCTGGATCGTCAGGTGGGTGCCGTCGAGCTGTTCCCAGCGCAATTGGCCAGCCACGCCGCTGAAGGCGGCGGTGCCGATGAAGCTGAAGGCGTCGTTGGCCGGGGTGCCGGCGATGGCGTCGATGCGCGACAGATCGAATTTCTCGCCGGCCGCGCGGCTGAAATCGATGAAATTGAAGCGATGGTTAGCGGCGGGGCCGATCGCGCTCTGGATGAAGCGGAAGGCGTCGGTGCGTTGGGCGCCGATGATCGTGTCCTGGCCCTGGCCGATGATGAACCGGTCGGGGCCGTCGGTGCCGACCAAGGAGTCGTTGCCGGCGGTGCCATAGATCGTGTCGTCGTCGAGGATGGTGCCGGTGGCGGTCGGCCGCGTGATCGCCACCCCCGACGTGGCGTTGGCCAGGTTCAGGGTGAAGCTCTCGTTCAAGCCGCCCTCGGGCGCAGTGTCGCCGGCCACCGCGATCGCGATCGTCTTGCTCGTCTGGCCGGGGGCGAAGCTGATGGTGCCGCCGGCGGGCAGCGTGCCGCCGGCGAAGTCGCTGGCAGTGGCCGCCACCGTGCCGGCCACACCGCCGCCGGCAAAGGTCCAGTCGACGCTGGTTGTGCCGGTGGTGATGCCGCTGCGCTGGATCGTATAGCTGTAGGTGGTGGTGCCGCCATTGCCCTCGGGCTTGGACAGGAAGGTGGGCGCGATGGCCAGGCTGGTGTCGTCATAGAGGACGGGTGCGGCACCGGGCGCACGGATTTCGGCACCGAGCATCACGAAGGCGCGGGCCGCTTCGGGTTGGGCGGATGGGATCATCGGAAAGGTGTCCCCCTTATTGATGCGCGCTGCGACGGCGCTGCACGTGACGGAACATGATGCGGCGGTGCGACCGCAAGCCCGATGCGCCGTCCCAATCCTTGCCAATCGTGCCACCGCACGGCGCGGGGCGGCCTTGCTTCCCTTGTCTCGCCGCGCGGTGTATCCCGCGCGCCATGAGCACCGATGCCGCCCTGTCTGAAACGCGGGCCGAGATTTCGCGCCGTCGCACCTTCGCGATTATTTCCCACCCCGATGCCGGCAAGACCACGCTGACCGAGCGGCTGCTGCGCGCCGGCGGTGCGATCCAGCTGGCCGGCAACGTGCGCGCCAAGGGCGAGCGGCGGCGCACCCGCTCGGACTGGATGGGCATCGAGCGCGAGCGCGGCATTTCCGTGGTCACCTCGGTGATGACCTTCGAATACCGCGACTGCGTGTTCAACCTGCTGGATACGCCGGGGCACGAGGATTTCTCCGAGGACACCTACCGCACGCTTACCGCCGTGGATGCCGCGGTGATGGTGATCGACGCTGCCAAGGGCATCGAGGCGCGGACGCGAAAACTGTTCGAAATCTGCCGCCTGCGTGACATCCCGATCATCACCTTCATCAACAAGATGGACCGTGAGGCGCGCGATCCGATCGAACTGCTGGACGAGGTGGCTTCGACCCTGGC
>JBBQOT010000292.1:0-4803 GCA_038331165.1 Acetobacterales bacterium | reverse complement strand
ATGATGATGACATCGGCTTGCTCGGCCACATGGGCGGCGTCGCCCACCACGGTGGCGGCCGCGCGCACTTCCTGGGTCAGGCTGCGGCGTTCCGGCACCACCAGCTCGTGGCCGGCGGCGCGCAGGTTCAACGCCATCGGGCGGCCCATGATGCCCAGGCCGATGAATCCGATTTTCATGTTTCTCTCCGGTGCGCGTCGCGCGTGTCAGTTTGAGTCGGGAAGCCTCATAGTTTGCCCGCCCGACCAGCGCCAGCCTTGCGGGGCCAGCCGTGACGGGTCGGGCGGAACGCTGCCATCAAACACCGAACCGGGCGCGCCAGCCCAGTCCGGCCACGGTGTCGCCGGCGGGCCGATACTCGCAGCCGACAAACCCCTGGTAGCCCAGCGCATCGATCTGGCGAAAGACGAACTCCCAGCCGATCTCCCCGGTGCCGGGCTCGTTGCGCGCCGGCACGTCGGCGATCTGCATGTGCACGATGCGGTCGATCAGTGCCGCCATGCGCTTGGTCACGTCGCCTTCGGTGGTCTGGCAGTGGTAGATATCGAATTGCAGCCCCACCCGGTCGATGCCCAGCGCATCCACCACCGCCGCCCCCTGCGCCATGGTGTTCAGGTGGTAGCCCGGCATGTCGCGATGGTTGATCGGCTCCAGCGCCAGCCGCCGCCCGGCCTGGTGCGCCAGCTCGGCGGCCCAGGCGACGTTGCTGGCAAACAGCGCCGCGGCGGTGACGGGATGCGTGCCGGTGGGCGGAATGCCGGCCATGCAGTGGATCAGCTTGCAGTCGAGTATTTCGGCATATTCAAGGGCTATTGCCACGTTGTCGCGGAATTCCTGCTGCCGTCCGGGCAGCGAGGCCAGCCCCCGCTCGCCATTGGCCCAGTCGCCGGGCGGCATGTTGAACAGCGCCTGGGTCAACCCGTTGGCATCCAGCCGCCGCTTCAGCTCGACCGCCGGGAAATCATACGGGAACAGGAACTCGACGGCGCTGAACCCGGCCTTCGCCGCGGCGTCGAAGCGGTCGAGGAACGGCACCTCGTTGAACATCATCGACAGGTTGGCAGCCAGTTTCAGCATGGCGGTTCCTCCACGATGGCGCGCACGCTAACCTCCCCTTCAATGCCGGTCCAGACGAACGGCGAGGTGGGGGCACATGCTGGCCGAACGAATCTTGATGGGACTGCTGCTCGGCGGCGTGGCGCTGGGCTGTTTCGTGGTGCTGACGCCGTTCCTGTCGGCGATTCTGTGGGCCTTGATCCTCACCTTCACCACATGGCCGATCTACGAGACCTTGCGCGACCGGCTGCGCCTGGGCCCGGCCGGCGCGGCCGCGGCGATGGTGACGGTGACCGCCGTGATGGTGGTACTGCCACTGGCCCTGGCTGCCCCGGGCGGGGCGAACGACGTGGCGCAGATCGAGCGGGCGCTGAACGAGGCCATTGGCGATGGCCTGCCGCCGGCGCCGGCCTGGGTGGCCGACATTCCGCTGGTCGGCCAGACCGCCAACGATTTATGGGCCCGCTGGGCGCAGGATCTGGCAGCGATGGTGGCGTTCTTCCGGCCGTATTTCGGCATCGGCGTGCAGTTCGGGCTGCGCCTGCTGCTGGGCCTGGCGAATGGCGTGCTCGAATTCCTGCTGGCCTTGTTCGTCGCATTCTTCCTTTATCTCTCGGGCGAGGTGCTGGCGGTGCGGCTGACGGTGGTCATGCGCCGCATCGCCGGCGAACAGGCCGACCGGCTGATCACGGTGACCGGTGCGACGGTGCGCGGCGTTGTCTATGGCATCCTCGGCACCGCGGTGGTGCAGGGCATGCTGACCGCGTTCGCCCTGTGGCTGGCCGGCGTGCCGCGTCCGGTGCTGCTGGGGGTCGTGGCGGGCGGGCTGTCGGTGCTGCCGATCGGCGCGCCGCTGGTGTGGCTGCCGGCCGGGCTGTGGCTGCTGGCCACCGGCGAGACCGCCTGGGGCATCTTCATGCTGGCCTGGGGCGGCGGGGTGATCAGCGTGTCGGACAATTTCATCCGGCCCTATTTCATCGCCCGCGGGGCGCGGCTGCCCTTCCTGCTGACCATGCTGGGGGTGCTGGGGGGGGCTCTCGCCTTCGGACTGCTGGGGGTCTTCGTCGGCCCGGTGCTGCTGGCGGTCGGCTTCACCCTGGTGGCGGAATGGAGCACCCGCCCCGAATACGACGTGCAGCTGGAATCTTGAGGCATCCCGCATGGATATTTACCACATCTACTGCGACACGCGGCCCGGCGTGTCCGACATGGCGTTCAGCGCGGTGCTGGAACGCTATCTCGGTCATCTGCGCGACCAGGGCATGATCGCCGGCTGGCGGCTGACCCGCGCCAAGCTCGGCTTCGGGCTGAAGGGCCTGGGCGACTGGCACGTGATGATCGAGGTGCGCGACCTGGTCCAGCTGGAGGCGGCGTTCCAGCACGTCGCCAGCCGCGCCGAACCAGTGGAGGGCCACCATCACGGCGTCAACGCCCTGGTGACCAACGCGACCTTCGCGCTTTACCGCGACTTCCCCGACCCGGTGCGAAAGGTGGGTGAGGAGCAATTCTGACCAAGCAAACGCTTGTCGTTTGCGTCGCAACTAAAATCGTAAGGAGGTTTGTGTTCGCTCCGACGTGGCAAATGCATTCGTGTCACTAACAACACAAACCTGCTTGGGACTTGCCATCCCCGCCTGGTTGCGCTCAAACGCGCCCCCCATTGCCGGACCCGCCCCATGCCCCCCGTGCTCGGTATCGATTTCGGCACGACCAACACCGTGCTCGCCCTGCTGCACCCCGACGGCCGCACCACGACCGCGCGCTTCGGCAGCCAGGACATGTTCCGCACGGTGCTGTGCTTCTGGGCTGAGAATTACGGGCGCAGCGCTGCCCAGGGGAACCAGAGCGGGGGCAGCCGGCTGCGCCAGGCGGCCGGCCCGGCGGCGATCGAGGCATACCTGGACGATCCGCTCGACAGCCGGCTGATCATGTCGATGAAAACCTATCTGGCACAGCGCAGCTTCAGCGACACCAATATCTTCGGTCGCCGCTTCACGCTGGAAACCCTGATCGCCACCTTCCTGCAAAGCTTCCTCGCGGCCGCCCAGGTCGACTCCGCCGGGCTGCGGGTGATCGCCGGCCGCCCGGTGCGCTTCGCCGGCGAGCGCACAGACGACGAATTCGGTGTGTTACGCCGGCGCGCCGCGTTTGCCGAGGCCGGCCTGGCGGCGATCGACGGGGCGCTGGAGCCGGAGGGCGCCGGCTACCGCTTCGCCCGCACCCTGGCGGCACCGGCCACCGTGCTGATCGGCGATTTCGGCGGCGGCACCAGCGATTTTTCCGTCCTGCGCTTCGTGCCCGGCAAAGGTGTCCAGCCGCTGGGCCATGCCGGCGTGGGCATTGCCGGCGACGTGTTCGACTACCGCATCATCGACCAGGTGATCTCGCCGCGCCTGGGCAAGGGCGGCACCTACCGGGTGATGGGTGGGGCGGCCCTGCCGGTGCCGCCGGAGTGGTATTCCTCGTTCGCCCGCTGGCACCGGCTATCGCTGATGCGCAACCCGCGCACCCTGCGCGAAATGCGCGAGGTGATGCGCGACGCGCGCGACCCGCACCGCCTGGCCAACCTGATCGCGCTGATCGAGGATGAGCTGGGCTATCGCCTCTACCAGACCGTGTCGGCGGCCAAGGCGGCGCTATCCTCGGCCGAGAGCACGCGATTGACCTTTCGCCACAAGGAATTGGACATCGACACGACGATCACCCGTGATCAGTTCGAGGGCTGGATCGCCCCCGATATCGCCCAGTTCGCCGCCGCGGTCGACCGGGTGATGGAACAGGCCGCGGTGACCGGCGTCGACCACGTATTCCTGACCGGCGGCACCAGCTTCGTGCCGGCGGTGCGGCGGCTGTTCGATGCCCGCTTCGGCGCCGAGCGCGTCAGCACCGGCGGTGAATTCGTCTCGGTGGCCGAGGGCCTGGCACTGATCGGGCGCGACCGCGCCGCTGGGTTCTCTGCCCATGGCCGTTGAACAGCGCCGTCTGCGCGGGCGGTCGAACCATGCCGGCGGGGTGGCGGCCGAGAGCGCTGCGGCGGCGGCGCTGGTGGCCGATGGCTGGACAGTGCTCGCCCGGCGCCTGCGCACCGCGGCGGGCGAAATCGACCTGGTGGCCGAGCGTGACGGATTGCTCGCCATCATCGAGGTCAAACGCCGCGCCCGCCTGGCCGATGCCGCCCTTGCCCTGGGGCCTCGGCAGCGAGCACGGCTGATCGCAGCGGCCGAAATCCTGTTGGCCGAGCAACCCGACTGGGGCCGGACAGGCGTGCGATTCGACGTGCTGCTGGTCGATGCGTCCGGCACGGTGCGGCGGATCGCCGACGCGTTTCGGCTGGAGTCATAACAACGCTTCTAATGATTGACCGATAGAGAAAGGCAAGGCCAGGGCTCTGCCGTCGCGGCGCGAAGCCGCGCCACGGGACCCGTAAAAGGTCAGAGACCCTTTGATCCCATTACCTTTAGTGCTCGCGCAAGCTGCCACCAGTCGAACCAGCGCATTGATTAGGGGCTGCTAGCGCAGCCAAGAAACTCTTGGCATCTCCAGATTATCAACCTGTTGAAATTTTTAGTTTTTTACAGAATAAGGTCCAGGGGCTTGGCCCCTGGCGGGTCTGGGCAGAGCCCAGCCTCCCTTATCTTAGTACCTCTATAGGCTCTGCCCTGGACCCGCCAAAGGCCGACGGCCTTTGGAAACCCATTAGTTTTCTTACGGTTAAGGTGCAGGGGCGTAAGAGTGGCAAAAGTGTGG
>JBBQOT010000291.1:0-4814 GCA_038331165.1 Acetobacterales bacterium | reverse complement strand
TGTAGCGGGTCAGCCCGGCGCGGTCGTATAGGATTTCCATGGCCCGCCCGCCAAGCACATAGCTGGGACGGATCACGATCGGAAAGCCGATGCGCGCCGTGATCGCCTCGGCATCTTCGCCCGAGCGAGCGATGCCGTTCTCCGGCTGGCGCAGGCCGAGCTTGTGCAGCAACTGCTGGAAGCGCTCGCGATCTTCGGCCAGGTCGATGGCATCGGCGCTGGTGCCCAGGATCGGGATATCGGCCTTGGCCAATGCCTGCGACAGCTTCAGCGGGGTCTGGCCGCCATACTGCACGATGCAGCCGAGCACTTTGCCGTGGCCCTGCTCACGACGGATCAGCGCGATCACGTCCTCGGCGGTCAGCGGCTCGAAATACAACCGGTCGGAGGTGTCATAGTCGGTCGACACGGTTTCGGGGTTGCAGTTGACCATGATGGTCTCGAACCCCGCCTCCTTCAGCGCATAGGCGGCATGGACGCAGCAATAATCGAACTCGATGCCCTGGCCGATGCGGTTCGGGCCGCCGCCGAGGATGATGATCTTCTCCCGCGCAGTCGGGTCGGATTCGCACGCCGGCGTGCCGAAGCCGCCTTCGTAGGTGGAATACATATACGGCGTGGCGGCGGCGAACTCGGCGGCACAGGTGTCGATGCGCTTGTACACCGGCAGCACGCCGAGCTTTTCCCGCAGCGCCGCGACGCCGGTCTCGGCGATGCCCGCCAGTTTGGCGAGTTGATTGTCGGAGAAGCCCAACGCCTTGAGCCGGCGCAGCCGCATCGCGTCGCGCGGCAGGCCGTTTGCGGCCACCTCGCGCTCGGCGGCGACGATCCTTGCCAGCTCGCGCAGGAACCAGGGGTCAAACTTGCTGGCCTCGTGGATCTCCTCCACCGACAGCCCGGCGCGCAACGCCTGCGCTGCCATCAGGAGACGGTCGGGCTTGGGCTGCGACAGGGCGGCGCGGAAGGCATCCACGCCGCCATCGCCGGGCGCCTCGACCGGATCGAGGCCGGACAAGCCCGTCTCCATGCTGCGCAGGCCCTTCTGCAACGCCTCGGCGAAGCTGCGGCCAATCGCCATCGCCTCGCCCACCGACTTCATGCTGGTCGACAGCAGCGCCGGCGTGCCGGGGAATTTCTCGAACGTGAAGCGCGGGATCTTGACCACGACGTAGTCGATCGTCGGCTCGAAGCTGGCCGGCGTTGTCATGGTGATGTCGTTGGTCAACTCGTCCAGCGTATAGCCCACGGCCAGCCGGGCAGCGATCTTGGCGATGGGAAAGCCGGTGGCCTTCGATGCTAGCGCCGAGGACCGCGACACGCGCGGGTTCATCTCGATCACCACCATCCGCCCGTCGGCCGGGTTGATGGCAAACTGCACGTTCGAGCCGCCGGTATCCACGCCGATTTTGCGCAGGCAGGCGACCGAGGCGTCGCGCATCACCTGGTATTCCTTGTCGGTGAGCGTCAGTGCCGGGGCCACGGTCACGCTGTCGCCCGTATGGATGCCCATCGGGTCGACGTTCTCGATGGCGCAGATGATAATGCAGTTGTCGCGGCTGTCGCGCACCACCTCCATCTCGAACTCCTTCCAGCCGAGCACGGACTCTTCCACCAGCACCTCGGTGGTGGGCGAGGCGTCGAGCCCGCCTTGAACGATCTGCTCGAACTCCTCGCGGTTGTACGCAATGCCACCGCCGGTGCCGCCGAGGGTGAAGCTGGGGCGGATCACCGCCGGCAGGCCGATTTCAACCAGGGCGGCGCGCGCCTCGTCCATGCTGCGGGCGATCCGGCTTTTCGGCGATTCGATGCCGATCTCGGCCATGGCGTCGCGGAACTTCAGCCGGTCCTCGGCGCGGTCGATCACGTCGGCGCGGGCGCCGATCATCTCCACGCCGTATTTCTCCAGCACCCCGGAGGCTGCCAGCTTCATGGCGGTGTTCAGTGCCGTCTGCCCGCCCATGGTGGGCAACAGCGCGTCCGGGCGCTCCTTGGCGATGATCTTTTCCACGATCTCCGGCGTGATCGGCTCCACATAGGTGGCATCCGCCAGGCCGGGATCGGTCATGATCGTCGCCGGGTTGGAATTGACCAGGATCACGCGGTAGCCCTCGGCCCGCAGCGCCTTGCACGCCTGCACGCCGGAGTAGTCGAATTCGCAGGCTTGCCCGATCACGATCGGGCCGGCGCCGATGATCAGGATGCTCTTGATGTCGGTGCGTTTAGGCATCGTCAGGCTCCGTCAGATTGCGGGCAGAGGCGGGGCAGGTCTGCCCCGTGGTCGACGTCAGACCTGCGTTTCGATCAGGTCGACGAAACGCTTGAACAGATAATGGCTGTCACTCGGTCCCGGGCTCGCCTCGGGGTGGTACTGCACGCTGAACGCGCGCCGGGACGGGCAGGCGATGCCCTCGTTGCTGCCGTCGAAAAGGCTGACATGCGACACGCTGACACCCGCCGGCAGGCTGTCGGGGTCGACCGCAAACCCATGGTTTTGACTGGTGATTTCAACCTTCCCGGTGGCCAGGTCCTGCACCGGCTGGTTGGCCCCGCGATGCCCCCGCGCGAGCTTGTAGGTCTTGCCCCCGAGCGCCAGCGCCAGCAACTGATGCCCCAGGCAAATGCCGAATATCGGCTTGCCAGCAGCCAGCACGCCCTGGATCGCCGGCACCGCGTAAACCCCGGTCGCGGTGGGATCGCCCGGTCCGTTGGACAGGAACACACCGTCGGGGTTGTGGCCCAGAATGTCGGCCGCGGTGGCCGTTGCCGGCACCACTGTTACCCGGCAGCCAGCTTCGGCCAGGCAGCGCAGGATGTTGCGCTTGGCGCCATAGTCGACCGCGACCACATGGTGCTTCGGCGCGGTCTGCCGGCCATAGCCGGTGGGCCAGGCCCAGGTCGTTTCGTCCCATTCATAGACTTGCGTGCAGGAGACGGTCCTGGCGAGGTCCATGCCCTCCAGCCCCGGCCACGCGTGGGCACAAGCGATGGCGCCGTTGATGTCGAAGCGGCCATCGGCGGGAAACAGCAGTACGCCGCAGGGCGCCCCACTGTCGCGGATGCGGATCGTCAGCGCACGGGTATCGATGCCGGCAATGCCGGTGACACCCTGGCCACGCAGCCAGGCGTCGAGGTGGTGGTGGGCCCGCCAGTTGCTGGGCTCGGTGATGTCCTGCTTCACGATCAGGCCGCGCGCCGCAATGGTGGTGGCCTCCAGGTCCTCGGCGTTCACGCCGACATTGCCGATATGCGGAAAGGTGAAGGTGATGACCTGCCCGGCATAGGACGGGTCGGTCAGCGTCTCCTGATAGCCGGTCATGCCGGTGTTGAAGCAGATCTCGGCCGGCTCGGTTCCGCTGCTATGGGCGCCGAAGCCCGTGCCCCAGAGAATGCTGCCGTCGGCGAGCACGAGTGCGGCGGTCGCGCCGTCTGGCACATCGGAGGGGTCGGGCATGGCGGGGCTTTCGGGTTGGGCGTCGGCGCCGGGAATGTCGGACAGGGCAAGTCCGGTGGCGGCGATGATGCTGGGCCAATGGCGCGACGGAATGGCGCGCGATTGCCGCCACTTGCGCACCGCCTCGGTGCCCACGCCCAGGCGGCGAGCGACCGCCTCGGCCCCGCCCATGGACTCGATAATGCTGTCGACGGTCGCTTGGATGCTCATGGTGCCGATATATGGGAAAAAACTTCCCACTTCAACCGCCACGCGCGCGATGGGAAAAAATTTCCCAGGCAAATCGGTCCCATGCGTCACCCTCATGCCGCATGGCAATTCCCATAGTATAGAGGGATATCGATCGGAGACCCATGCCATGAATCTGCGCGAACAGTTCACCGCCACCCTGAAACAGGCCATGCTGGCCAAGGACGCGCCGCGCGTGTCGGCCATCCGCATGATCACCGCCCGGCTCAAGGACGTGGATATCGCCGCCCGGCCCAAGGGTGTCACCGCCGTGCCCGACGACGACATCATCGCCATGTTGCGCACTATGGTGAAGTCGCGTCGCGAAAGCGCCGACCTCTACCGCCAGGGCGGCCGCCCCGAACTGCTCGCCAAGGAGGAGGCGGAAATCGCGGTGATCGAAACCTTCCTACCGCAACAGATGGACGCGGCGGCGACCGAGGCGGCTGTGGCCGCGGCCATCGCTGAAACCGGGGCCACCACTATCAAGGAAATGGGCAAGGTGATCGCTGCGTTGCGGGCCGCCCACGGTGCCGTGCTCGACATGGCAAAGGTCGGACCGATTGTGAAGGCGAAACTGGGAGGCTGATCCCGTGGCCCTGCCGGCCGGGTTCCTCGACGAATTGCGCGCACGCACGCCGCTCGCCACCGTGGTCGGGCGCAAGGTGAAGCTGGCGCGCTCGGGGCGCAACTGGAAGGGCTGCTGCCCGTTCCACAATGAAAAGACGCCCAGCTTCTATGTCTACGACAACGGCTATCACTGCTTCGGCTGCGGCCAGCACGGCGACGCCATCAGCTTCGTGATGAAGGCCCAGGGGCTCGGCTTCATGGAAGCAGTCAACCAACTCGCCGGCGAGGCCGGGCTGGAGGTGCCACAACCGAGCCCCGCGGCGGCCGAGGCCGAGCGCATGCGCCTGTCACTGCAAGACGTGCTGGAGGCAGCCGAGGCGGCCTATCGCCGGCGGCTCTATTTGCCCGAGGGCGCGCGAGCGCTGGGCTATCTGCGCGGTCGCGGGCTCTCGGAGGAGACCATCGCGCGCTTCGGCATCGGCTGGTCGGGCGAGGGCCGCGGGGCGCTGGCGGCCGACCTGGCGCGCACGGGGGTCGGCGGCGACATGCTGCTGGAAGCCGGGCT
>JBBQOT010000290.1:0-4819 GCA_038331165.1 Acetobacterales bacterium | reverse complement strand
ACCTCCACCGCCCCGCCCAGCGCCTCGCCCGCCTCATCGCGAAGCTACAGGCCGGAACCCTCGCGCCACCGCGCCCCAGGACCGCCGCCACCACCCCGGCAAACCCCGCCCCGCGCGCACCCAAATTGCGCCTGCCCGGCCGCCACGCCTGGCTCATCCGCCTGGTCCAGCGCACCGCCCAGCTCTACCCCCAGCTCGAAATCCTCGTCGGCCGCCCCGAAATGGCCGAACTCCTGGCCGCCGCCCCGCAAGCCGGCCGCATCCTGCGCCCGCTCTGCCGCATGCTCGGCATCCGCCCCTTGGCGCCCGTCTTGCGCCTGCCGCCAAGGCCGCGCCCACCGCGCCCGGCCAAGCCAAAGCCCGCCATCGAACGCGTCACCGCACGCGAACGCCGGGCCTTGCTGTCCTATTCCCCCGGCCGCCTCCCGTCCTGGATCAACCACCCCGACCCGCCCCGCCGAAAATTTTCGCCCACCTAGCCCGCAACGCAAAGCCACGACCATATTATTTCGATTTCAGAACAAAAATCCCACACCAACCGCCCCCGCATCGCCAAATGCCACCCATCCGCTGCACCACCCCCGCCAGCGTCCCCCAATCTGGCCCGGCGTCTGCACTACCACCGCCATGTCCCCCCTTCTCCTCGTCCTCACCCTGTTCGCCGTTCTCCTGCCGGCCGCCGCCGCTGGCCAGCCGTTGCACCCGCCGGCCCGCGGTTTTCCGGGCTTTCATGCGTTGTTCCATGTCCCGCCGCCGCCCGCGCCGACGCCACCCGTCCTGGCCCCTCCCCCCCAACAGGGCAGCCAGTCACCCGGCAGTTTGTGCCGGGCGGCAATCGCCGCCGCCGAGCGCACCCACGCCATCCCCGCCGGCCTGCTGCTGGCCATCGGCCTGGTCGAAAGCGGCCGCACCGACCCAGCCACCGGCCAGCGCCTGCCCTGGCCCTGGGCGGTGAACGTCGAAGGCCGCGGCGCCCTGCTCGACACCCGCGAAGCCGCCCTGGCCCTGGTCCGCCAGGCCGAGGCCACCGGCGCCCGCTCGATCGACATCGGCTGCATGCAAGTCAACCGCGCCCACCACCCAGCCGCCTTCGCCTCGCTGGAACAGGGTTTCGACCCCACCACCAACGCCGACTACGCCGCCCGCTTCCTGCGCCAACTAAAGGAAGGTCCAGCCGCCGGCGACTGGATGAAAGCCGCCGGCTTCTACCACTCCCAAACGCCGGAACGCGCCGAGCCCTATCGCGCGAAGGTCCAGGCCGCACTCGCCACGGCACCGCCAGCAGCGCGCCAGCCACCGCCGATGCCCGGCGGCAGCGGCCAGTCGCTCTCCAACGGCGCCGAACAGGCGTCGTTACTCCCCGCCACCCCGGGCAGCCCCGGCCGAGGGCTGGACGCCTACCGCGCCCGCCCGGTGCCGCTGGCCCTGGTGGTCGCGGGCCTCAGGCGAGGCGTATCAGTTGGCCCTTGAGATAGCCGCTTTCCGGCAAATGCGGATGCACCGGGTGGTCCGGCCCGGCGAAGCCGGTATGCACCACCGCACCCTCACGCCGCGCCCGGTGCAGCCCCTCGGCGATGGCCGCGGCAAACAGGTCAAGCGGCGCGTGATGGCTGCACGACGCGGCGAATAGAAACCCACCCGGCGCCACCAGCGGCGCCGCCAGCCGGGCCATCCGGGCATAGCCACGCAGCCCGTTCGGCTGGTCCTTCTTCGTCTTGGCAAAGGCCGGCGGATCAACCACCACGATATCGTACTTCCGCCCGTCCTGCGCCAGCCCGGCCATCACCTCGAAGGCATCGCCACGTTGCGCCGACACCCCTGCCAGGCCATTGCGCCGCGCCGCCTCCAGCGCCTGCTCCAGCGCGGGTGCCGAGCTGTCCACCAGCGTCACCGCCGCCGCCCCCGCCCGCGCACAGCCCAGCCCGAAGGCTCCGATATGGCAGAACACATCCAAAACCCGCGCCCCCTGCGCCAACGAGGCGACCAACGCGCGGTTCGGCCGCTGGTCATGAAAGAAGCCGGTCTTCTGCCCGCCCAGCGGATCAATCGGAAACACCACCCCGCCCTCTTCAACCATCGTCGCCGCATCGCTGCCGTGCAGCAGCCGCACCTCCTCCCCCAGCCCCTCCTGCGCCCGGGCCGCGGAATCGTTGCGCGCCACCACGGCACGCAGCCCCAGCGTCCCCACCAGCGCCGCGGTGATCTCTGGCAGCAGCCGGTCCATCCCGGCGGTATTGGCCTGCACCACCGCCACGTCGCCATATCGATCGACCACCAGCCCCGGCAGCCCGTCGGCCTCCGCATGCACCAGCCGATGGAACCGCTTGTCGCACAGCCGCGCCCGCAGCGCCGCCGCCCGTTCGATGCGGCCCATCACCCAGGCGGCATCGATCGCCGCGTCCGGGTTGCGGTCCAGCAACCGGGCGGCGATCAGGCTGTGCGGATTGAACATGAAGGTCCCGTAGCGCCAGCCCTCGGCACCCTCCAGCTTCACCGGCAGCCCGCGCTCCCAGCTCCGATAGTCGGGCGACATGCGGATCTCGTTGCTGAACGCCCAGGGATGACCGGCGCGCAGCCGGCGGTCCTGGTTCGGATTGAGCCGGATGATCGGGCGATCCGTCATCTGACGTAGATCCGCACCTCTCGCGCCGGGCTGCCGGGGTCGCCGCGCAACCCCAGGTGCAGCCGCTCGCTCGGCACCCCGGCGGCGCCCATCGCGGTGCCCAGGGTTTGCGCATCGCGCGCCGCCTCGGCCACCCGGCGGTCCTGCTCGGCCGGCGTCGCCAGCATGGGCACCAGGGCCAGCACGTCGAAGGTCACATCGGGCTTGCGCTGCTGCGCCGCCTGCACCGCCTCGGCCAGCAGCGGGCGAAAATCCTGGTCCGGCTGGTCCATGCGGATCGACACCAGCGGCAACGCCGGCGCCCGCGCTCGCGCCACCTCGGTCGCACCCGGCACCGGGGCAGCGGACTGGAAGGTGCGCTGGTCCACCAGCATGCAGCCTGGCAGCAGAATCATGATGGCGGCCAAGGCAGCGCGCATGGGGAACCTCCGGGGCGACGGAAACTTGCAGGAAGCCCGCCGCCGGGCAAGATGGCCGAATCCTGAGGAGCCCAACATGAGCAGCACCAACCAACGCATCGACGGCAAGCGCCTGTGGAACAGCCTGATGGACATGGCCCGCTTCGGCGCCACCCCCAAGGGCGGCGTGCGTCGCCTGACCCTGACCGACATCGACCGCCAGGGCCGCGATCATTTCCGCGCCCGTTGCGAAGCCGCCGGCCTGACCGTGCGGGTGGACGAGATCGGCAACATGTTCGCCCGCCGCCCCGGCCGCGACCCCAGCCGCCTGCCGGTGCTGATGGGCAGCCATCTCGACAGCCAGCCCAGCGGCGGAAAATTCGACGGCGCGCTGGGCGTGATCGCCGGGCTGGAGGTCATGCAAAGCCTGAACGACCTCGCCATCACCACCGAGGCGCCGATCGAGCTGGTGAACTGGACCGACGAGGAAGGCTGCCGCTTCGGCCACTCTCTGATGGGCTCCGGCGTCTGGGCCGGAGTATACACCCGCGACAAGGCCTACGCCCTGGCCGACACCGAGGGCGTGACGGTCGAACAGGCGCTGGACAGCATCGGCTACCGCGGCGCCGAACCCGCGAAGCCCTTTCCCGCCGACGCCTATTTCGAACTGCACATCGAACAGGGTCCGATCCTGGAGCGCGAGGAAAAGCAGATCGGCATCGTCACCGGCGCCCAGGCGCAGGTCTGGTACGACGCGGTGGCGACCGGGCAGGATTCGCACGCCGGCACCACGCCCCCCTCGGCCAGGCGCGACGCCCTGGTCACCACTGCCCGCATCATCGACCTGGTCGACCGAATGATGCGCGCCCGCGGCGAAGACGGCCGCGGCACCGTCGGCCAGTTGCTGGTCGCCCCCAACAGCCGCAACGTGGTGCCCGGCGAGGTTCGCTTCAGTGTGGAATTCCGCCACCCCAACGGCCAGGAAGTCGACAGCATCGCCGCCGAGTTCCCCCCCGCCGCCGCCGCCATCGCCGCCGAGGCCGGTATCACGTGGAACCTGACCGAGTTGTTCCGCATCCCGCCCCAGCCCTTCGACCCCGCCTGCGTCGACCTGGTGCGCCAGGCAGCGAGCCGGCTGGGCCTGTCGGCGCGCGAGATCGTCAGCGGCGCCGGCCACGATGCGGTCTATGTCGCCCGCCACGTGCCGACGGCAATGATCTTCACCCCCTGTAAGGACGGCCTAAGCCACAACGAGGCCGAAAGCATCGAACCCGCCGAGGCGGAAGCCGGTGCCCAAGTGTTGTTCGAGGCCGTGTTGGCCCGCGCCAATCGCATTCTATAACCCTGGTCGCTGAGGGAGCCCCTTCACAATCCCCCCCACCCTTGTTATACGGCCGCCTCCACGCCGGCCTCCCAGCCGCCGCGGTGGGCGGGCGCATAGCTCAGTTGGTAGAGCAGCTGACTCTTAATCAGCGGGTCCCAGGTTCGAGCCCTGGTGCGCCCACCAATGGTTTCAAAGGCTTGGCCATCTTTCGTTTTGGAATGCCAATACGGCTTCGATCTCGCGGACTCGCCGCGGACTCATTTGTCGAAAGTCGGTCCAGAGAACGCGGCAGGCTAGGCGCACCAGCCGGCATCCCGTGGCGCAACCCTGGGTTGAACGATCACCGCCTTAACAGGGCGAATTCAGTTGGCACGGTAAAGGCATTTCAAAAACGGGCTCACTAGCGATTTCACACGCACATGCTGCCCGTATACGGCTCAGGCCAGGGAGGACCCGCGATCTTGGAGGGCTGCG